>SKHL01000314.1 GCA_007116995.1 Limnochordia bacterium | reverse complement strand
CGGCTGTATTGGTCCATCGAGCAATCGGTACCCAGTTAACTTGCATTTATGTAGATCATGGGTTTATGCGCAAGAACGAGTCTGAACAGGTGGTCACCACCTTTCAGGAAGGCTTCAATATGAATTTGATTCATGTCAACGCCAGTGAACGGTTCGTCGGTAAGATGGCTGGAGTCATCGATCCAGAACAAAAACGAAAGCGAATCGGCAACGAATTTATTCGCGTATTCGAAGAAGAAGCCGCTAAATTAGGTGATGTACAGTATCTAGTTCAAGGCACGCTTTATCCAGATGTGATTGAAAGTGGCACAAGCCAGGCTGCGGTGATTAAGTCTCATCATAATGTTGGTGGACTGCCTGAAGATATGCAGCTGAAATTAATAGAACCCTTACGGGCACTCTTTAAGGATGAAGTCCGGGTTTTGGCACAGGAATTAGGACTACCCGAAGAAATAGTATGGCGGCAACCGTTTCCAGGACCAGGTCTTGCTATTCGAGTGATGGGAGAAGTAACTAAGGAGCGTTTGGATCTACTCAGGGAAGTGGACGCTATCTACATTGAAGAGATCCGCAAAGCTGGTCTATATCAGGAGATATGGCAGGCCTTTGCCATCTTAACAAACACTAGAACCGTCGGTGTGATGGGCGATGAACGAACTTATGACTATGTGGTGGCCCTGCGGGCTGTAGCTAGTGAGGACGGTATGACAGCGGATTGGGCCCGTATGCCTTATGAAATACTGGATCAAATAAGTCGGCGGATCATGAATGAAGTAAAAGGTGTGAATCGAGTGACCTATGATATTAGCTCGAAACCTCCAGCAACCATTGAATGGGAGTAGCCGAACAACCGGTGGCAACACCATCGAATAGATTAAAATGAAGTTCGACCACATGGGCACGGTGCAAGGGTAGCATCTATATACAGAGCACTGCGTCACTGTAGACAGAAAGGAGATGGCCATGGGTTTGCAGACCCCCCGGGGAGTAAAAGACTTTTTACCAGAGGAAGCCATTTGGAAGCAGCAAATTGAGGGCAGATTGCGGGACGTGTTTATGCACTGGGGGTACCAAGAAGTGGTCACTCCCACATTTGAGTTTTACGATACCTTGGATTTAGGGGAAACAACCACTGAACAAACCTATCGTTTTCTAGGCCGAGATGGGGAGCTATTAGCCCTGCGTTCGGATCTAACAACGCCTATCGCTCGGATGGTAGCCACCCGCCTAAAGGATCTAGAGAAACCCCTGCGCTTATCCTATTTAGCAAATGTGTTCCGCTATGATGAAGTACAAGTAGGTTTTCAACGAGAATTTTTCCAGGCTGGCGTGGAGCTTATTGGTAGTACACAGCCTGCAGCGGATGCGGAAGGCATCGCTCTTGCTGTTGAGGCCTTTAAGGCCATGGGTGTTCAGAATTTTTGTGTAGATATTGGTCAAGTACAATACCTGCAAGGGATTATGGAAGAGTGTGGCTGTCCGACTATCATGAATCAAGTGCGGCAGGTCTTAATTCACCAGGACTTCGTGGGGTTAAAGGCTATTCTAGCCCAGTCTAATATAGATCAAGATATTAAGCGTATCTTACTAGACTTACCTCAATTACGGGGCAAGGCGGATGTATTTGATCGAGCCTTGGCTCTAACTCACAATGACCGAGCGAAACAGGCTGTGGAGAATCTACAGTCAATCTATGCGGTCTTAGAGGGGTATGGCGTTACTGACCACATTCATATTGATTTTGGTATGGTTAAGTCCTTGGACTACTATACAGGGATGATCTTAGAAGGCTATACCCCAAACCTTGGGTCTACGCTATGTAGCGGTGGTCGATATGATAATCTATCCAGTAAGTTTGGGCAACCACTTCCAGCGGTAGGATTTGCCTTAGGATTAGAGCGTTTAATGCTAGTGCTTGAACGACAGGGACTAAGGCCTGCAGACCAGGGGGAGACCTACTTGGTATTGCCCCGGCATTGGCCTAACGCGTTAGCTCATGCCCAAACCTTACGCCAGCAGGGTCATCGAGTTGAGGTGGATGTGCAAGGTCTTGGCGTTGACGAAGCTGTGGTGTATGCGAAGGCAAAAGGGATTTCCTTTGTTATCTTGGTTGAAGATACTGATGAGAAAACGGTTTATCGTCAGGAATAGTTATTTCAGGTTAGGAGGGGATGGCCATGTTAAGTATTGCAGTGTCTAAGGGACGGTTGTTGGATTCCTTCGCTGAAATTTTAGAAAAGGCGCAGTATCCTTGTGATGTGTTACAAGAGGAAACACGCAAGCTGGTAGTGGAATCTTCCCAGGCCGGCTTGCGCTTTATTTTAGCAAAACCAGCCGATGTGCCTACTTATGTGGAGTATGGCGCAGCAGATTTGGGGGTAGTTGGTAAGGATACGCTAGCGGAAGCAGATAAGAATGTGGCAGAATTATTAGATTTAGACTATGGTCGTTGCACCATGATTGTGGCTGTGCCTCAGTCTTTAGGGATTACCGATGTGTCAGAGCTAGATTTTAATAGCCGTGTCGCGAGCAAATATCCAGGAATCGCCACGGAGTTCTTTAATCGAAAAGGAATTCAAGTGGAAGTGATCCCGTTACATGGGTCCATTGAACTCGGTCCACTGATTGGTCTCAGTGAAGCTATCGTAGATATTACTGAAACAGGTCGTACGCTAGTAGAGAATGGATTAGTGGTGATTGATAGCATTATGGAGAGTACGTCCCGATTGGTGGCCAATCGGGTGAGTTTAAAGGTGAAGCGGCAAGAGATTACGAATCTGGTTAATGCCATAGAAGGGGTGTTGTAGATGCGAATTATTAGAACGAGGGAGTGCACGTCGCTTGACGAAGTGAAAGGACTGCTAACTCGCCCCCATGTAGATGAGGTGGAGGTCAGCCAAGGAGTGCTAGCTCGTACTGAGCAGATATTTGGGTCGCCCCTTACCCCGACCCAAGCAGTAACCCAGATTTTGGAGGACGTTAAAACCCAGGGTGATCAGGGTTTACTCACATATATAGACAAAATTGATGGGCAACGATTAGCAGCTGATCAGATCCTAGTCTCAGAAGAGGAATTTGCTAGTGCCCAGAAGGTGGTTAGTGCTGAATTTAAAGTGGCATTGCAAGTTGCCATTGATAATGTGCGCCGGTTTCATGAAAGGCAACGCGAGAATAGTTGGTTTTCCACTGAGGAAAACGGGGTCATTCTCGGACAAAAAGTGATTCCTATGGAACGGGTCGGGATCTATGTGCCTGGAGGGAATGCTCCCTTAGTATCCACTGTCGTGATGAGTGCCATACCTCCACGTGTGGCAGGTGTTAACGAAGTATGGATGGCGACTCCCTTGCGTGATGGGGTAATGGATCCACATTTGTTGGTGGCCGCCCAAGCATGTCAGGTTACGGGTGTAATTAAAGCTGGTGGAGCGCAAGCTATTGGTGCCCTAGCCTATGGTACGGAAACCGTCCCCAAGGTAGATAAAATTGTGGGCCCGGGGAATATCTTCGTTACGCTAGCGAAGAAACTGGTATATGGGCGGGTCGGTATTGAGTCTTTGGCCGGACCCAGCGAAATCCTAGTCTTAGGCGATGAGACGGCACCCGCACACTATGTAGCTGCCGATTTGTTATCCCAGGCTGAGCATGATTGGGAAGCAGCTTCTGCGTTAATAACGACTAGCGAAGAGTTAGCCCAAGCTGTGCAGGAGGAACTCAAAAAGCAACTAGCCGTACTGAGCACCGCGTCTATCGCACAGGAGTCTTTAGAGCGCTGGGGCTTATTAGTGGTAGCAAGGGATATGGAGGAAGCTTGTGAACTTGTTAATATCTTCGCTCCAGAGCATTTGGAACTTATGGTTAAGGAACCCTGGTCTCTGTTGGGTAAGATTAATCAAGCAGGTGCGATATTCATGGGCAAATATTCAGCTGAGCCTATTGGGGACTATGTGGCTGGTCCAAACCATATTTTACCCACAAATGGGACAGCACGGTTTTCTTCGCCTCTAACAACCAATGATTTTGTAAAACGGACGAGTATCATCTATTATACGGAAAAAGGCTTACAGCAGGATGGTCCCCATGCTGTCACTATTGGAGATCGGGAAGGGTTAGCTGCTCACAGTAATGCCATTCGTATTCGACTGCAGGATTTACAAGGAGACCGAGAAAAAGTAGGTGAAGAAGAGTGAATGAGCGAATTCGGCAAGGTAGGGTGAATAGGAATACCAAAGAGACAGATATTGAAATCTGCTGGGTATTAGATGGAGATGGGAACTCGGATGTAAACTCTGGAATTGGTTTTTTTGATCATATGATCACAGCTTTAGCCAAGCATGGCCAGTTTGATATAACTCTTGCCTGCCAAGGGGATTTAGATGTTGATGGCCACCATACGGTAGAGGATGTGGGAATTTGTCTAGGGCAAGCCTTTGCACAAGGGATCGGTAGCGGACAAGGAATCTCCCGATTTGGGAGTGCTTTTGTGCCCATGGAGGAGGCTCTAGTTCATGCTGCAGTGGATATTTCTGGGCGGCCATATTTACAGGCAGACATGAACTTCCCTCAAACGCAAGTGGGTCAGTTTGACAGCTATTTGACGTTGGATTTTTTTCGAGCATTGACCGTCAACGCCGGGATTACCCTACATTTGCGCCAGATTTGTGGAGATAACAGTCATCACATTATTGAAGCAGCGTTTAGGGCGGTAGCTCAGGCTTTAAGGCAAGCAAGTACAGAAAATAAGACAATCAAGGGAGCACTTTCCACAAAAGGTAGTCTTGATTTAGGAAGGAACGAATCATAGTGATCGGAATCATTGACTATGGGATGGGGAATCTACGCAGTGTACAAAAGGCCTTTGAAGCGGCCGGCAATCCAGCCACCCTTACCAGGGACTCGCAAGAGCTGTGTGGGTTTTCAGGGCTTGTCTTACCTGGCGTGGGGGCCTTTGGACGAGCCATGGAAAATCTACACAAGCTTGGAATAGCTAAGAAGATTGTAGAGGAAGTCGGTGGAGGAAAACCATTTCTGGGTATATGCTTAGGTTTACAATTGCTATTTTCTCGGAGCGAGGAAAGTTTTGGTAACCTAAGTGAAAAGGGACTTGATATTATTCCTGGTGTTGTGCATCGTTTTCCTGCCGATCTGAAGGTACCCCAAATTGGCTGGAACCAGATCGTGGTCAAGAAGGACAGTGTTTTACTTAAAGAGATACCTAAAGATGGGTATGTCTATTTCGTCCATTCGTATTACGTGAAACCCTATCAGCCTGAGGTGGTTTTAACCACTACCGATTATGGGATGGAGTTTGTTAGTAGTGTGGCCGTGGATAATGTGTATGCCATTCAGTTTCATCCAGAAAAAAGCAGTACTTTGGGTTTGAAAATCCTAAAGAATTTTGGAGAGATCGTAAGTGAGAGGAGACTGGGATAATGTTAGCAAAGCGAATTATACCTTGTTTAGACGTGAAAGATGGCCGAGTAGTTAAAGGAACCAAGTTTGTCGAGTTTCGAGATGCTGGGGATCCAGTGGAGTTAGCAGCCATGTATGATCGGTCTGGTGCTGACGAGGTCGTCTTTTTAGATATATCAGCATCCCAAGAAGGGCGGGGAACCCTTTTGGATATGGTGCGACGCACCGCCGAAGAGGTGTTCATCCCCTTTACCGTTGGTGGAGGAATTCGAACAGTAGAAGACATTCGTGAGATTGTGAAAGCTGGCGCGGATAAGATCTCTATTAATACGGCAGCTGTGCAACGACCTGAATTGATTGCGCAAGGAGCTGAAAACTTTGGTAGTCAATGTATCGTTGTTGCTATTGATGCTCGGAAGGTACCAGGTCAGCAGCGTTGGCAGGTTGTGACACATGGCGGGAGTCAAGCAACTGACTTGGATGTGCTGGAATGGGCTGCTCAGGTGGAGAAACTAGGTGCTGGCGAGATTTTATTAACTAGCATGGATGCAGATGGCACAAGGGATGGCTATGATAATTCAGTAACGGCAGCTGTTTCTGATGCGGTAAATATCCCTGTAATAGCTAGTGGTGGCGCAGGAAATCTAGAACACTTTCGCGATGCCTTAATCATTGGTAAGGCCGATGCAGTATTAGCCGCTTCTCTATTCCACTTTAAGGAACTCAGCGTAAGTCAGGTGAAAGAGTATCTACTATCATGTAACATTCCCATCCGTCCTGGAATTGCTAGGGAGGTGGAATAGGTGCAACTTAAGTTTAATAGGGATGAATTGATTCCCGCTATTATTCAAGATGGCCAGGGTCAGGTTTTGATGCTCGCGTACATGAATGAAGAGTCGTTGCAAAAGACCAAAGAAACCGGGCTCACCTGGTTTTATAGCCGTAGTCGTCAACAATTATGGCAGAAGGGAGAAAGCTCGGGTCACGTTCAACGAGTTGTAAAGATTGTTGCTGATTGTGATTACGATACATTACTTATCACCGTTGAACAGATAGGTCCCGGAGCTTGTCACGAGGGTCATCCATCGTGCTTCCACTATCCGTTAGATGGTGATGAAGCAGCAGCAGATACTACTTTTGATCCTCAAGTTGTCTACGGTCCCAAGATCCTAGAGGATGTTTATAATGTTATTGTGGATCGCAAGGAGCATCCTAAAGAAGGATCCTACACCAATTATCTACTGGATAAAGGGTTAGACAAGATCTTAAAAAAAGTAGGCGAGGAAAACGCAGAAGTGATTATTGCTGCGAAAAACGAGGATCAAGACGAATTGATCTATGAAGTAAGCGACTTGCTTTATCATTTGATGGTGTTATTAGTTGAAAAAGGGGCCAAGCCTAAGCAAATATGGGAAGAATTAAAATCTAGACGATAAATGGCCGAATTTGGCCTCATTGAGTAGACAAGAAACTCACCCTATCTACATATACTAGAGTGTTATTTCTAGGCTGTGATTGGATAGATTTCTGGAGAGCTGTACAGAAATTGACTTTTTCGGAAGCAACTATACACAGTTTGCTTCTGAGATATGGGGTGAGTTTTATTGCTTAAACTAATGATTTTCCTATTGCTTTGTCTTAGTGTTCCTATTAGTGCACAACAAAGTAGCAGTCAGCCTGTTATTCAGTCAAGGGCGGCCATCGTAGTGGATGGAGAGACAGGACGGGTGTTGTGGGCAAAGAATGTTCACGATCGGAGAAGCCCTGCATCGCTCACGAAGATGCTGTCGGCTCTGTTGGTATTGAAAAATTCAGGTGGACAGGAACTGGTCACGGTTAGTCGGCAGGCTTCGAGAATGACTGGGTCTAGCGTGGGGTTGCTACCCGATGAGCGGGTATCTGTCCAGAATATGCTATTAGGGATGTTTTATCGATCGGGTAACGATGCAGCTGTAGCTTTAGCAGAGCATGTAGGTGGCTCTGTGGAAGGGTTTGCTCGGTTAATGAATGCAAAAGCTCAAAGTGTTGGGATGACCAATAGTCGTTTTGCCAATCCCCACGGGTTAGATGAAGCCAAGCATTATTCCACTGCTTACGATCTAGCCCTTCTGACGAGAGTTGTGTTACAAAACCCCTCCTTTGCGCAAATGGCTAGAGGAAACTATGTCAAAGTTCGTTGGGGCGATGAAATGCGAGATTTATGGAATATTAACTCGTTTTTGTGGCGCTATAACGGAGCGACAGGAGTGAAAACCGGATACACATCTCGGGCTGGCTATTGTTTAGCTGCATCGACCCAGCAAGGAAATACCACCTTGATTTTGGTGCTGTTAGGGGCTCAGACTAGTAATCAACGTTGGAATGATGCTATCCGTGTGTTAGACTATGCCTTTGCGAACTACCAAGTCCTGAAGGACGAAGGAATGCCTGCTATCGCCTCCCCAAGTGAAGATGGAGTTCATGTGGTTGAAGCAGGAGAGACTCTATGGGATATAGCTCAGCTATATGACTGTAGTATCAACACCATTGTTGAAATAAATGGGCTACGGGATCCGAATCTTATTCGAAGTGGGCAGGCCTTACAGGTCCCATAGCTATACATGCGTAGATAGAAATAAGTTGATAGACCTACTGTGTATAAGTCCAGTTGGAACTAGGAGTTTTACCAAGCCTGGGCTGTTTTCGGGTTCAATATTTGTCCAAGATCAGGTATAATGAAACAGAAGTATGAAATGGAAGGGGAATTACATGGATTATCTAACCACCCTTAATGCACCACAACAAGCAGCAGTACAGCATGAGACCGGACCTTTGTTAATTATTGCTGGTGCTGGTAGTGGGAAAACAAGGGTATTAACATATCGTATTGCATACTTGATTAACCAATGTGGGGTACCACCCTATCGCATATTAGCCGTTACGTTTACAAATAAAGCAGCCCAAGAGATGAAGGAGAGAGTGGCTAGTATAGTGGGTCTCCCCGGGAAGCAAGCATGGGTTAGTACCTTTCATGCTACCTGTGTCCAAATCCTACGTTTCGATGCGGATAAAATAGGTTACAAGCGGAATTTTCAAATCTTTGATACATCCGATCAACAAGTAGTGATCAAGGACTGCCTGAAAGAATTAAACCTGGATCCCAAAAAGATTGAGCCAAAAGCGATATTAGGAAGCATTAGTAATGCTAAAAACGAATTACAATCACCCCAGGCATTTAGAGAAAAGGCCAGCGAATTTTGGGACAAGCAGGTAGCCAAGGTATATCAAAAATACCAAGGCAAACTGTATGAAAATAATGCGTTTGACTTTGATGACTTAATCATGTCCACAGTGGATCTATTGGAAAAAAATGCTGATGTATTAGAGAAATACCAAGAACGATTTCAATACATTATGGTTGATGAATACCAGGATACAAATCATGCTCAGTATCGTTTAGTAAAATTACTAGCCAATAAACATAAAAACCTCTGTGTGGTAGGGGACGATGATCAGTCCATCTATGCCTTTCGAGGAGCAGATATCCGCAATATTTTACAGTTCGAACAAGACTATCCTCAGGCGAAGGTGGTTAAATTAGAAGAGAACTACCGCTCCACCCAAAATATCCTAGATGCTGCCAATCAAGTAATTAAGAATAACCAAGAGCGCAAGGGTAAGAATCTCTGGACAAGCCAAGGTAGCGGGGACAAGATTTATTTCTTTCAAGGTGTTGATGAACGGCACGAGGCGGCCTTTATCTCTGATACCATCAGCCAAAGCTACCGAGATGACAGCCGAAGTTATTCAGATTTTACCATTTTATATCGTACCCATGCTCAATCACGTATCATTGAAGAAGAATTTGTACGGCGAGGCATTCCCTATCGCATTGTCTCCGGATTACGATTCTATGATCGCAAAGAGATTAAGGATATTCTGGCCTATTTACGATTGATACATAATCCTAGTGATAACTATAGTTTGCGACGAATTATCAATGTGCCAAAACGAGGTATTGGAGACACGACAGTGGCCAAGCTAGCAGACTATGCCAATGCCCATGGAATTAGTTTACTTGAGGCATTAGCCGATCTTGATAAGATGCCAAATATACGCGGTAAATATCAAAGTGCGCTGCAACAATTTCTTGCGTTAATCCAATCTTTACGGGTTAGTCAAGAAACTAGTAGTATTACCCTATTAGTAGAGAAGATACTAACAGCCAGTGGATACAAGGAGTTTCTTAATAATCAAAGAACGGTGGAAGCTGAATCTCGCATTGAGAATGTAAATGAATTTCTTACTGTAACTAAGCAATTCGAGAAAGCAGACGACTCAAGTAGTTTAGAGATTTTCTTGGAAAAAATAGCACTGATGTCTGATATAGATAACTACGATCAAGATGCTCCAATGGTAACAATGATGACGCTACACGCAGCGAAAGGGTTAGAATTTCCTGTCGTATTTCTGGTGGGCATGGAAGAGGAAGTATTTCCTAGCTCCCGGTCTCTCTGGGAGCCTGGCCAAATAGAAGAAGAACGTCGCTTAGCCTATGTGGGATTTACTCGGGCGAAACAACAATTGTATCTTACCTGTGCTCGGTGCCGCATGATTTTTGGTAGTTTTAGTGAAAATCCTGTCTCCACTTTTGTAAAAGAGATTCCCGAGGATCTACTAGAAGATATCAGTGTTACTCAGCGTAAGCCAGAGATGGCTACTCTGCGGGTTCATCCTAAGGCGAATACTCCAGCAAAGGAATCTCGAACCATACAGGATAAGGCGACGCCAAGACAAGCAACGGATCTTTTTAGAGTGGGAGATAAGGTTCGCCATGAAAAATGGGGTGATGGCATGGTTGTCTCCATTTCTGGTGATAAACAAGATATGATTAGTGTTGCGTTTCCCAATCAAGACATTAAAAAAATCCTAGTAGGGTATGCCCCCATATCTAAGATCTAGGCACGCTCAGTGTGTAGTATCCACAGTAGGAGGAGGGATGGATATTGGCTAGCCAAACAGAAAATGAGAGAATTAGGCAGCTACGAGAACTACTTCATCATCATAATTATCGCTACTATATCCTAGATGATCCTGAGATCAGTGATGCCGAGTATGATCGGCTTATGCAGGAATTACTCGCCCTTGAAGCAGCCAACCCCCAATTCGTGACAGAGGATTCTCCTACCCAACGGATAGGACATGCCCCAGTCAGTGGCTTTAGGACAGTAGCCCATCAACGATCTCTCTTAAGCCTGGGAAATGCCTTTAGTTTAGAGGATCTCAAAGTTTTTACAGCTCGGGTAGCGCGATGGGCTGAGGAATCGGTGGATTTTATTTGTGAGTTGAAAATCGACGGATTAGCGGTATCCCTCACCTATAAACAGGGCATTTTTGTGCAAGGAGCGACCCGTGGCGATGGCCAAGAAGGAGAAGATATTACCCAGAATTTGAAGACCGTTGGTACCATCCCTTTGCGGTTGCAAGAACCTGTCGACATAAATGTGCGTGGAGAAGTATACATGGCGCGAGCTGATTTTATAGCGTTGAATAATCAAAGAGAAGCACAAGGCGAGCCTATATTTGCCAATCCGCGTAATGCGGCTGCTGGTTCCCTTAGACAACTAGACTCTAAAGTGACCGCCCAGCGGAATTTAGATATCTTTGTTTACGGCATGGGTTCCATTGGCAATCATCAGATACACACCCATCTTGAGGCCTTGGGCACTCTTAAAACCTTGGGGTTTCGCACCAATCCTCACGCTACGTTTTGTGCAACAATCCAGGAGATAAATGAGTTTATCGAGATGTGGACGAAAGAGAGACCAAACTTGCCATATGATATCGATGGCGTAGTAGTGAAAGCGAATAACTTGGCTATCCAGGATAAATTAGGAAACACAGCCAAAAGCCCTCGCTGGGCTATAGCCTATAAGTTTCCTGCAGAGCAAGCTATCACGAGGGTGTTGGATATTGGGGTACAGGTAGGGCGTACAGGAGCGATCACACCATTAGCTTACTTAGAACCGACCTTAGTTGCAGGTTCTACCGTGAGCCGGGCCACTTTGCATAATGAGGATATTGTGAAAGCAAAGGATGTGCGTATCGGTGATTATGTTATTATTCAAAAAGCGGGTGATGTAATTCCTGAGATTGTTCAATCCTTACCACAGCGTCGGAGTGGAGAAGAAGTGATATTTACCATGCCGAAGGAGTGTCCGGACTGTGGTGGCAAGACATTTCGGGAGTCAGGGGAAGCTGTGACTCGTTGTGTAAATGGCCAATGTCCGGCCCAGCGCTTTGAGGGGTTGGTTCATTTTGCCTCACGCAATGCTATGGATATAGATGGATTAGGGCCAGCGCTTATCCGGCAACTGATCACCGCGAACTTACTATCTAGTGCAGCTGATCTCTACAGATTGACACTAGAGCAATTAATGAAGCTAGAACGGTTTGGTCAAAAGTCAGCTGAGAATTTGCTGCAAGCCTTAGAGAACAGTAAAGAACGACCTTTAGCGAACCTAATTTTTGCTTTAGGCATTCGTCTAGTAGGGATTGAAGTTGCTCGTGAATTAGCTAATCGATTCGGGAGTATGGAAAACTTAATCAAAGCGTCCTTCGAAGACTTAATCGCGATCGACGCAGTGGGAGATAAGATTGCTCAAAGCGTGATTGAGTTTTTTCTAGCAGAGCAAAATAGGCAACTTGTTACGCATCTAGCCTGTGTTGGGGTGAAAATGGAGCAGACTAATCAGCCTAACCCTACACAGCGGGAATTATCCCATCAAACCTGGGTGGTCACTGGTAAACTCGAGGGGTATAGCCGAAACGAGATTAGTGATTGGCTGCGCTCGTTAGGGGCCCAGGTGACGGGAAGTATTAGCAAGAACACGGACTATCTTGTGGCCGGGGAGAAGGCTGGCTCTAAGCTCACGAAGGCCAAACAGCTAGGAGTTAGGGTGTTGACAGAAACAGAGTTTTATAATTTTTTGAGAGAGCGAGGTGTATCCATTGATCAATAAGAATGAAGTAAAGAGGGTGGCCAATCTAGCCCGACTACGACTTAGCGAGGAAGAAACTACCCAATACCAACAGGATCTAAATCAGATTTTGCAAGCAGCTGATAAGTTGAAGCTGGTCGATACTGAGGGGATAGAGCCAACAGCGCATGCCATCCCGTTACGCAATGTTTTGCGTCTAGATATGACTAGCGAGAGTCTAGGGATAGACCAGGTATTAAAAAATGGACCTGAGATTACCAAGGGCTATTTCCGGGTTCCGCGCATCATGGAAGAATAGGAGGAATCAAGATAGATGGAGCTATTTCAACGAACGGCCACGGAACTACAGAAGATGCTAGCTTGTTCCCAAGTGACCAGTGAACAAATCGTGCAGGCTTTTATTAACCGAATAGAAGCAGAAGATTCCCAGATGAGAGCCTATCTTACAATAACTGCCAAGGAAGCACTAGGGGCCGCACAAGCATCGGATTTACGCCGAAAACAAGGACAACCTTTGTCAAAGTGGGATGGAGTTCCCATCGCTGTAAAAGATAATATGTCCACAAAGAACGTGAGAACCACCTGTGGATCGAAAATGCTAGAGGAGTACATACCACCCTATGATGCTACCGTAATTGGCAGGATTAAGAATGCTGGTATGCCCATTCTCGGTAAAACAAACATGGATGAGTTCGCAATGGGTTCTTCCACGGAAAATTCGGCCTTTGCTAAGACTCATAACCCAGTGAACCTCCAGAAGGTACCAGGGGGATCAAGTGGCGGCTCAGCAGCAGCTGTGGCGGGGTTTGAGGCTCCTTGGTCTCTAGGATCGGATACAGGAGGTTCGATTCGGCAGCCAGCTTCGTTTTGCGGGGTAGTAGGTCTAAAACCAACTTATGGGTTAGTGTCTCGTTACGGGCTAGTGGCGTATGCCTCTTCCTTGGATCAAATTGGGCCTATCGGTCATAGGGTTCAGGATGTGGCTGCATTGTTGCAGCTAATCGCTGGACACGATTATAAGGATTCTACATCTGTAACGGTATCGGTTCCAGACTATCAAGCTAGTTTGGTGGCTGATGTGAGTGGATTACGGATAGGTATTGCTAAAGAGTTTTTTAGCGAAGGGCTAAATAATCAGGTAAAGAGTGCTGTGATGCGGGCTGTACAAAATTTGTCCCAGGCCGGTGCAGAGGTAGTGGATGTATCCTTGCCCTTGACCGACTATGCGATTGAAACGTACTATCTGATTGCTACAGCAGAAGCAAGTGCTAACTTAGCCCGTTATGATGGTGTTCGCTATGGATTACGCGTCGCTGGTGACGATAGTGTAGCGATGTTTAAACATACTCGGGCCGAAGGCTTTGGCACGGAAGTTAAGCGACGAATTATGCTTGGTACATACGCTCTAAGTGCCGGCTATTATGATGCTTATTATAAGAAGGCCCAGCAGGTACGCACCCTGATACGACGGGAATTCGAGCAAGCATTTACTCAAGTGGATGTGATTATAACACCGACAACGCCCACCACAGCCTTTGGTTTTGGAGAGAAAAAGGATCCGCTAGAGATGTACTTATCTGATATCTACACGGTGACTCCTAATCTAGCGGGAGTACCAGGTCTGAGCATGCCCTGTGGAGTGGATAGCAACAATCTGCCTATTGGAGTGCAGATGATTGCTACCCATTTTTCGGAGCCAGTATTATTGCGAACAGCCTTTGCCCTTGAGCAAATACAGAGAAAGGGTGAGTTTAATGAGTGAATATGAGGTCGTGATTGGACTGGAAATTCATGCAGAACTGTTGACCAAGAGTAAGATTTTTTGTGGGTGTACAACAGAGTTTGGTGGTGAACCGAATAGCCATTGCTGTCCTATTTGCTTAGGACTTCCGGGTGCGTTGCCAGTTTTAAACGAGAAAGCAGTGGAATATGCGATTAAGGCTGGGTTAGCTCTTAATTGTCAGATTCCTGGCTATAGCAAATTTGATCGGAAAAATTACTTCTATCCCGACTTGCCCAAGGCCTATCAGATTTCCCAGTTTGATTTACCTGTATGTGTCCAAGGTAGAGTGGATTATGAACTAGAGGAGATGCAGCAATCCACTGGAATCACTCGAGTTCATATGGAGGAGGAGGCTGGAAAATCTGTTCATAGTGGAGACAATATCTTAGGCTCAGACTTTTCTCTGATGGACTATAACCGTACTGGAATACCTCTGATTGAAATCGTAACAGAGCCTGATCTTCGTTCGGCTGCAGAAGCCAAGGCCTTTTTAGAGCAGTTGAAATCCATTTTACAGTATATCAAGGTGAGTGATTGTAAAATGGAAGAAGGATCTCTTCGCTGTGATGCCAATGTGTCCTTGCGCCTTAAGGGAACCAAAGAATTTGGTACTAAGGTGGAGATCAAGAATTTAAACTCCTTTCGCGCGGTAGAACGAGTCTTGGAGTATGAGATAAGAAGACAGAGACAAGTGTATGAACAAGGGGGTAGTATCGTCCAGGAAACAAGAACATGGGATGATAGCCGGATGATTACTGTAAGCATGCGTTCCAAGGAAGAATCTCACGATTATCGATATTTCCCTGAGCCAGATTTAGTTCCGTTGGAGATTGACTTGAACTGGGTGCGTTCACTCAAGGAGGGTCTCCCCGAGTTACCTCTGGCGAAAAAGCATCGTTTGATGGAACAATATGATTTATCTAGCATGGATGCAGACCAGCTCACAACGGATCAGGAGATGGCATCTTACTTTGAACGTACTGTAGCAAGTTATACCAATGGCAAGGTCGTGTCCAATTGGTTAACAGGGGATTTCTCGCGATTACTTAACACCTCTGGGTTAGAGATATCAAAAGTTAAAGTTACACCACAACAGCTTGCTGAGTTGCTAAGGCTTATTGACGAGGGCATCATTAGTGGGAAACAGGGAAAGGATGTCCTAACAGAGATGTTTTGTTCTGGTACAGCCCCGGAACAAATAATAAAGGATAAAGGCTTCGAGCAAATCAGTGACAGCAAGGCATTAGAGCAAATCAGTGCAGATATTATTGCAGCGAATCCCCAGATAGTGCAACGGTATCAGGATGGAGAAGACAGACTACTTGGTTTTTTTGTTGGGCAGGTTATGAAAGAAACCAAAGGCAAGGCTAACCCCGGATTAGTCAATGCTCTGTTGCGTGAGAAGCTGAAGGCGACAGATTCGTAATTCGGATAATAACAGAAGGAATTCGTTTACTAAAGATGGAATAAGTAGACGAAAGGTAGGAAAATTCCATGGAAAACGTATGGTTTTATTTAGCTGGACGACCAGTCTATGTCTACGGAATAATGGTCGGTCTAGGCTTATTATTTGCTACTTGGTTAGCCATTCGCG
>SKHL01000021.1 GCA_007116995.1 Limnochordia bacterium | reverse complement strand
TAGTGGTTCTAATGCTGTGAAGTAACTGTACAACTCACAAAATCACACTAAGGATGTGACTCTATGAGCAAAAATGTCCTCATTTTAGTTTTATTATGCCTGATCCTAGCATCAGCCAATCTCACACAGAAAGTAAGCGCTAGTTCTCCTAAACTTGGCATTGATCCTCTTCTAGTAGAGCGTGCTGTGACACCCGGAAACTCTACTTCATACATCGTCAACGTCCAAAACGAAGATCGTTTCCAATCGATCACCTTAGGTGTAGCGGTAGCTGATCTTTATGAGAATATCAACGGAGTCTATAATTTAATTCCTGCTGGGACAAGCAATTATTCATTGGCTGAGTGGGTTACCTTTGACCCTGAAATACTCGTGATCCCCCCAGCTAGTAGCCGGCAAGTACGAGTCACGGTAACAGTACCTAGAGGTATGTTTGGAGGTCGCTATGGAGCCATCGTTCTATCTTCTGTTGATGACCAAAGCGGTGGAGCATCAGCTCCCTTTGGGTTCCGCATGGCTAGCTTTCTTGAACTTGAAATTGTAGGAGGCGCAGTTCGAAGGGAAGCTTATATCTCAGATTTTACAATTCAACCGTCTAGTGCATTACCCTCCATAAAACAGCGAATCGGTGATCACGGTATAGTCTACTCCGCAGAAGTATCTAATACAGGGAATATCCACATTATCGCCAGGGGTTCTTTGATGATCCAAACAGCAGAAGGCCGAACAGTAGCCCGTTACCCTATGGGTGGTGGCCGGGGTATAATCCTTCCAGAAAACACAGTAGCATTACGATCGGTGACCGGACAAAATTTACCTCCAGGAGAGTACGTGGCTAGAGCAATTATTGAATATGGGGGAAGACGTCCAGCTGTTACAGAAGTTGATTTTTCCATCAGCGAACAGGATATCGACATGCGGGCACAAAGTACTGCTCCCCTGTCTCGTTTTGTGGTAGAACCTGAGCAAGTAGATATTGCAGTAAGACCAGGAGCCTTTAGTTCCACAATACTGGAACTGACAAATCGTGGTTCAGAAGCGATCGAAGTAGATAGCCGAATTTTACCTCTAGAGTTTTCCATCTATGGTGAATTCCTCCCCGAACAGGAGAGGGGATCTGCGCCTGACTGGATAACCGTAACCCCATCAACCTTTACTATAGCGCCAGGTCGAACGCAACGGATTCGCCTATCTCTACGTCCGCCACGCGAGGCTGATGGTGGCTACTATGGTGATCTCTTATTTGTTTCCCAGGGTGATGGAGGAACAACTGAAATCGGCTCCAATATTTTGGTGTTTGTTGGTAATGAGATATCTAAATTGGGTCGCGTAGACATTATAGATATACAACAGCATCCAGATTATATTAATTTCGATGCTTCGTTCACAAACGAAGGCAATTTCCACGTTAATGTAGCTGTAGATTTTGTTCTAAGACAGGTGTTTGCCAGGTATGAAGAGGAGGAAACAGGCCGAATTGTTCCGAGAAGGACCGAACCGTTAACATCAATTACCCTACCAACAAGTGCGAACCCAGTTCTTCCTAACACAAGTAGAGCTTTTAGTTTCCAAATCCCTACCACTCTTGCAGTCGGCACTTACGAACTAGCTATTCGAGTAGATTACGGAGGAAACGAACCAGCGGTGATCGAGTTGCCCTTTAGTATAGAAGGAGGAGATGATCTAGATGAATAAAGTCCGAAACAACATTTTAATAGTTGGGGTCATTATTTTAGTGGCTACTTTGGTCCCTGTATACGCTCAGTTTAGTGATGTAACAGTGTCGGACATGTACTACAACACATATATCCTAGATGCTTTAAGCGATATTTCTGTTCAGACGGGCGTCCCCATCATTGCCGACAGTACCGTGGCAGGATTTGTTACCATGGAGCTGATGGATATTCCATTAGAGGAAGCCTTAAGTCGCATCTGCGTCCCCTTCGGGCTCACCTTTAAATACATGCCCGGAGGCTACTACCTAGTGGGTGCAGCTGACGTAAAGAACCCAACCTTTGGGATCCTAAGCGATACAGCCATCTTTAAGACCAGTTATGTCAAGGCTGATACCGTTTCTAAGTTGTTATCCGACTTCTATAAGCCTTTCGTCAAAGTGGATAGTACACTTAATACACTAGTTGTCACTGGATCTCCAGAGATGATTGAACGTATCTCCTTAGACATCGCCCGGATCGATACACCGATCCGCCAGGTTATGCTAGAAGTATTAGTTGTAGAGCTTACTGACGATGCACGAACAGCCTTAGGCACAGAGTGGCATTGGAATGCCGCCAAACCAAAAGACGGCGATGCATCAGGGGCTCTAGAACTTGTTGTCGGAGCTCTGCGAGCATCATCCAGTATCAAATATCAGTATCCAGCGGGTATTACTTCTTTCCTTCTATCGTTAAAACCTATGGTTGAAGAAGGAAAAGCCAGGGTGCATGCTAATCCTAGAATTGTTGCGATGGATGGTCACGAGGCCAATATCTTTCTCGGGCAAGAACAATCCTATATTGTGGATACGGAATCTTCAACGGGAAGTATCACTCGGCAGCGGGTTGTAATTAAGAGTGGTGTCACCTTAGAATTCCTAGCCCAGATATCACCGGATGGCGACGTGACCGTAAAAGTAGAACCAGAAGTAAGCCAAACCACTGGCTTTAACCAAGATGGATTCCCGATTGTGTCTAGTCGTCGAGCAAACACTACGATCCGAGTACAAGATGGCGAAACCTTTGTACTTGGGGGTTTATTGCACGAATTTGAAAGCCAAAGCGTGGGCAAGGTTCCTTTACTCGGAGACATTCCCCTAATAGGGAAATTATTCCGTACGGAAAGGAATGAGAAGAGCGAGACCGAAGTAATAATCATGGTCACTCCCTACATTCTAGAAGGCGAGGTGTAATCCGTGAAAAATCCGCGGTATATACTGATGACAATGATTATGACTGTTTTGCTGTCCGCCGCCCCAATTTTGGCCGCCACGCCTGAACATGCTTTGGAAAATCCCATTTTCTTATCAGAAATTGACCATGTTAGTATGATCTACGGAGCCTATTCCCTGGATCTTGGCCAATTCATGCTAGCATATACAGAATATGATGCCTTTGCCAAAGGCCATGGAGCCTTCTTAGTTCGTGCTGGCGGAGAGGATTTAGATACCACATTATCCTTTATTGGCGCAAGGGATATGGGAGATATTGGCTTCGGTTTTGCTGTTCACAGAGTAATGGGTGATAGTTCCCAGTGGTTGATGGATTTAGGTGCTTCATACCAGGCTGGCTTAGTAAGCGGACGGGCTGGATTGCATAATCTTCCCTTTACCAAATGGGGAGAGTTGAAAGGGCACAGAAATATCTCTGTGGGTGCATCGCTATACCTAAGTGAAGCCATCATCCTAGGAGTAGATTCACACCTGGGGAACGAACGAGTGCATACCGGTCATATTCTGTTTGTCATCTCACCTAATCTTAGTGCTCGTGCCTACTTACTATACGAGGGCACATCTGGTTGGACTGCTACCGGAGCTAATGCCTGGTACTCGCAGGGTAACGCCCTATTTCATTTAGGGTATAGGATGTATCGGAACACCGGTGGACGCTTTCAGTTTGGAATTGGCTTTCGATTCTAACTAAATAAATAGTCCATGCATGAGCAGTTTTTGTGGTAGTTTCATGTGTATACTACAACCAACTTTTCTTAAGGGCTTCTTTAAATATTATTTAAACTCTCTTGTTACAATGAAGTCAAACAAAGGGAGGTAATACGTATGAGAACAAGTTTAAAGAAAACCATTGTCATCAGTGCTCTTGCCTTAACACTCACAGCGCCAGCACTACTGTCAGCTCAAGACCAAGTCCAACGTCAGCAGACCCGCACCCAAACCCGGACCATGGAGAACTGCGGTGAATGCCCAGACGAGAAGGTTGAACGGCAGGAAATGACACAGCGTCAACAACGAAAAGGTAGCAATGGCGACAAAACTCAAACTATGATGCAGCAATGTAAATCTGGTCGGTAATGCAGTAAGAGGGACATATTGACTTCTTCATTCCGTAGTCTTCTCAAGACGACTAAGTCACCCAAAAGACAGTAGAAAAACCGGCATTCCTCTAACAACAGGGATAGCCGGTTTTCTAATTTCCAAACTATGTCACTCCACAGAGTAGGGGCTAACAGTAGATTCCTACCGTTAGTATTCCCTACCTAACACTACATGGGTACTAAACACTGATATGGTTGCTATAGGAGCTAAAGACGAAGTCCCCATCTAGGAAACCTCGTCCTATCCAATGCATTATTGCTTATCCATTCCACACCGCCTGTTAGAGAACGCTGTTTTCCGGATACGAATGGGACGTTGACATACTCCGCATAGCTAAAGCCAGAGGCTTTACGCCAACTTTGGTAATATCCTTCGCACTTTCAACATCTGAAATGCTTGTTATTACCTACTTTATTCTACTACGATCTTGTATAGATTAAATCCGCTGTTTTCCATATTTACACGCCATACCTGCTCACCTTCAACCAGATTAACACTTTCGGTAAATGTT
>SKHL01000202.1 GCA_007116995.1 Limnochordia bacterium | reverse complement strand
GCAGCCTTGTAACAGGTACCAGTAAATCGTTCTTGTTCTACAAAGGTTTCAAGGAGTACAGGGCGATACCCATAACGTTCTTCCCAATCCCCTGGCAATTGTTTGGCGCAAAGACTTAAGAGTTTTGAAGCCAGGTTCTTCTGGTCTATGTACTCATTTTTGATGTACTGGGGAATAACGGGACACATATTTTGTATCAGAAAAGCGGTATCGCGACCTAATACCTGACCAAATACAATAGTATCGCAGGACCCATAACGAGCCACATTTTTGTCGTAAATAAATTTGAACTTTCTTAGACGAGATGAAATAGGAATTAACCAGTAGATAGAGCTAGAACTGTCGTAGAAAGCATAGAAGCATGGACGATTCCGTAAAACGCCGTCCATGGATTCCTTGTTCCTCATTAAGTTTCCATCTGGAAAGTCATCAAAAAAATCGTCGTTAATAAAATAAAAATTCCCTGTTTGCATGCGTTTCTCCTTAATAATAAAGCTCCATCCCTTTCAGGACAGAGCTTTACAACATTTGAACTTGGCCTCTTGTTAGTCGAATGCCAAGTAGCGACAGATATTTGAGCTCGACCTCTTATTAGTCGCATATCGAGTAGCGACAGATATTTATCTTGTAACTAAATTATATAGCATCTCAGAGAAAATGTCGAGGAGCGAAATGCTCGTCTGGGTTGCTGAGTATTACTATAGCAGATCGTTACGTCTATAGTATATGCCAAAACTCCTAAGATGATTGCGGTAATTTCTAGAAATCATCTCAATGTGAGCACCAGTGCCTTCTCGCATTATAACACAGAGATGGCGTTGCGAAAATAGGACGGCAAGCAATTGTATTTTCAAAAATTGAAAAAGCGACTAAGGTAAAGAACCTGATGGAACCAGCAGCCCGGCATGGATGGATACTATTCTTATGGTGGATGGCACAATCCGTTTCTTGCCAAAATGGGAATCCAGAATAAATGGTAACTACAGCTCTATGCTCTGGTAGAAGAGAGCAAACAGGCTGGTGAGGACACCGCGGCAATTAAGGAACTAACGGATGCCATTATGGAGATTCATGATCAGATCAATATACTGGACGGGCAAAAGGAAATAGCCGAGGAAGTTCTCAATGACCTTAAATGGCTACAAAAAGAACTGATGCAGTTGGAGGATTTTAATCAGGACAAGGAGCGGATTCCCTTCCGGGGAGACATTTTTAGTAGGATCGTGGAGAAGGGGATTATAATTGTCAGATGATTAACTTGCTATAGTCCTGTATTTTAGCTATACTCTCATACTAACAGAATGGTTTGAGGGGAGTGAAATGCGATGGTTGGGCGCTTACGATGGAGACACTAGTTCTTCGTAGATGACTTCATGTATTGCTAAGTTGGGGAACGCCGTAAAGATCGGATCCAGCCATATTTCTTGGAATTTTGGAAACTCAAAGCGCTCCTTAGTAAACCTGGATCTGGATCTGTCGGGAGGAATGACAAAGTTAGCATCAAGCGTTATGATCTGATGTGGATTGGTAAATATGCTAATTAAGGCAGGGTTAGGGGAGGTTACATTAATGCCATCATGCGCTTCCTGATCAAAGAACCCCTCAAATTCGTCGGTATCCTCTTCAGAAATTCCTTAGTCATACCCAAAATCATCAGGCTTTTTGCCAAATAGACTTAATGTGTCTATGAACTTATCTTCATCTATGATATTGTCCTCAAAGTTCCGAACGATCACTTCGATGTGTTTTGGGGAAGCACTAAGATCGTTCGTAGTGGTATTGAGCTTCAAAAATACTTCACTATTAACAGCCTTGCCCATGCGTCCATACTCTCCGTCCATGTCACGCTCATTGATTGCATAGAGTTGATCATATTGGTCATCAGAAATAGCTTTAATTTCCTTCAATCGTCAGACTAGTGATCTGTACGGGAGCCGCCAGGTGCACTGCAACCTAGCGATGAAGCGAAGCAGTGTTTTATGATACTCTCCAATACGCTTTCACCTTAACAAGCTCTATGCGGGCAATCATTACTCGATTTATGCCTGTTAGGCTACTTAGCTGTTCCTGTGTTAGGTCTTTCTCTTCACGTTTTTCTTTTATGGTCTTGGCAAGTTTTGCAGTCGATAGTTGTTTCATTTTGTGGGCCTCCCTTCAACGCATAGTATGCCGGATGTGCCCTTTATGGATCTCACTTTTGCTAAGGAGCTTGCTTCAAAAGAGATAACTAGCATCGATTTATTAAGCACAGCCTTTGATGAACTGGGAGCTGACAGATGCTCAGGGCTAGGCCTTGATTTGCAGAAAGAAACCTTAACACTCAAATAGCTTGTGAAACGATTGCTGTAAACGAAAAATGGGTGAAAATCCACAAAACTCGGCATTATGTGTTTATGGCAGTTGAACCTATGAGTGCAATTATGCTATGATGAGAGGTGATCGCAGCAAACTCTCAGGTCAGTAATCGAAGCCTTTGTTCGAAAGATTTTTCAGACCTTCTTAAAGCGATTTAGACTGGTGGCCTTGGCATTTTCGTCGATCAACCTCCCAACCGTTAGAAGGTCTTGTGCCATTAGCGTACAGGGCATTTCTTTTGCCTGAAAACAGATGCATTCAGCGGTTACGGTTGAAGTTCAGCGAGTGTTCGGTGTAATGCATGCATCATTCGTTCCCCCTAATTGAGTTTAAGATTAATACGTATGGTATTCAACGTTGTTATGTCGAAATATGTCATATTTATTAGAACTATTTAATTGTGTGTTTGCAGGTAACGATTAATATTGCGTCGAATGTTTAATACTGTGTTAAAACGTAGATTCTGAAAAGACCAGTTGGTTCTGAACGTACTATGATGATGACTATGTTGAGAGGAGCGGAAATTATTAGACGACTTAGCTCTGTAGTAAGAGTCCAGAGTCCGTTAGTAGTCCATGGGAAGTATTGTTTGCTTCTGCATATATCTAAGTGAGCGTAAACACATAGTTTGATTCTACACAAACCGGCAATCTATACATCGTATAGTAAAGGTTATGAGTAAAGTCTATAGTTAGAACGGAGGAAGAGAATGAACAATCAAACGAAATTAGTTCGGCTTTATCTGTTAGTACTAAGCATGATCGTGGTACTGTCAGGCTGTTTGAATACTGCACAGCCACCAGAGGTTAGCGTTCCTATTACGGAGCAGGGAGGGCAACTACGAGTAGTTGTTAATGTACCCACAGTATTTGCTTCGACTATCGCAGCCCAATCCTTCTCGTATGATTATAACCTAAGTACTATTGAAGCGACCGTTTCAATGGGAGATCAAGAATGGACATCAAGTGTTTCTGTGACGGATTCGCAAGCGGAGCTTGTCTTTGCGAACCTACCGGCTGGGATCTGGTCGATTGCTGTAGCTGTTCGTGACAATGAAGGATCAAGAGTATACGCAGGCACTGGTCAAGCTTCTATTGATAATGCCACAATGACACAAGTATCCATAGCCCTAGATCTATTGCTGGGTACCTTGGATGTGCAGGTTGCGATACCCGCCACACTAGATGTCGCGTCTGCAACGGCCACACTGATTAACCCTATTGGTAACAATATTCAAGCGTCCTTAGAGATTGTTGAGGGAATCGGATATGCAAGTTTTGCTAATGTAAAAGCAACAACCTGGCCGATTCGGATTCGTTTGTATGACCAAGATCAGAAACAGATTGCCTGGGGCGAAGGTCCAGTTTTCGTATTACCCGATCGCCTAACCACAGCGCAGATAACGCTCGTTGACGATCAATATGATGAGGGCAGTCTACGAGTCGATATAGCGTGGGAGATACCGCCAATTGCACCGACTGGATTAAACGCTGTAAAGCAGAATAGCACTGTGTTACTGACATGGCATAAAAATCCTGAATCTAATGTAACGGGCTACATGCTTTATCGTAGTGACAAGGGATCCGACCAGATGTGGCTGGTCACAGCGTCAATTGTTCCCTATGAAACCTTCACTGACAGTGATCCTCAGTTAGAGGCAGGGAATTCCTATCTATATTGGGTTTTTGCCTATAACGATGACGGACTTGTTAGTCCGCTAAGCAGTCCGTTGGAAGTTGCATTATAAAAGGGGGGTACTGTAGTGAAAAAACAATATTTGGTGTTGTTAGGCTGTATGTTGCTTCTATTTTCTGGTTGTTGGGGTACTAGCAATATCCAACATAGTGATACACTAAAGACGGATGGTATACTCGTGGTTGATGTAAAAGTACCTGATATATTTGCGAATTTAATCACGGCTCAAGGGTATTCTTCAGATACATACTTAACAGATTTACAGTTAGCAACCTTGCGTGTAGTTATCACAAAAGGAGATAAGAGTCTCACTCGAGAGGCAAGTATTGTAGATGGTGTTGCGCAAGTCACCTATCATTATTTAGATGCCGGTACCTGGCTGGTGAATGCTACGGTCACCGATTCCCAAGGGTATACCGTATACGAAGGGCTAAGTGAAGCTCAAATTACGACAGCAACATTAACAGAAACCACCATACCGATGACACTCGTCGATGGCGACTTGGAGATCACGGTCGTTT
>SKHL01000319.1 GCA_007116995.1 Limnochordia bacterium | reverse complement strand
TGGGATGGGTTCACTATCAGCTATGAAGGCAGGTAGTATGGATCGGTATTTCCAGGAGGATGAACGGAAATTAGTTCCTGAGGGAATCGAAGGTCGTGTGCCCTTTAAAGGGACCTTAGCAGAAACTGTCTTTCAATTAATCGGTGGATTACGTTCTGGGATGGGCTACTGCGGAACGCCTAGTATGGAGAGTTTGCAGCAAGAGGCCAAGTTTGTTCGTATTAGTCCTGCAGGTATGCAAGAGAGTCATCCTCATAATATCCAAATTACCAAAGAAGCCCCGAATTATCGATTTTAGTACGGTTACGACAAAGGGAGAGGAGTGCTGAGCTCTTAGCTTAGTGATTCTTCTAACAAGACTATGGAATAAAAGAGACTCTATTTCTTTCCTACTTGGAATAGGAATTCTTTTCAAGCTGGGGAATATCCTCATACTAGATGTTTTTCTCTAGCAAAGATAAAGACCTATGTTATGAGGTGATAAGGTGGTAAACAAGAAATGGGTTCTCATCACCCTTTGTGGATGGCTATTATTGACGATTGTAGGTTCTACTAGATCTGTAGAGTATAACCAAACCATCTTAGTCTGGATTGCCTTACGGCAAACATGGTTACTATTTGGTGGTTGGATAGCCATCTCTAAAGTAGGATTATTGAGTTGGAAGAGCCGGGATGTGGTTTTCGGCGGAGTTGCTGGTATCGGTCTATTTTTCCTCAATGGTTTCGTTGGCTATGCTGTAATTCAAGGGCTGAGCCGACTGTATGGGGTGGGTGTTGTTAATCAGTGGTTGATTCAGGAGCGGGCTGGTGTTGATCTATTATTGAGCTTGGCTGATGGGAACTATTTATGGGCTGTTTTCTTTTTGGTCGTGATTGGTGCACCTGTGAGTGAGGAGCTTTTCTTTCGGGGTGCAGTCTTAAGTGGGCTTCGTAGTATTTTACCAGATTGGTTAGGTATAACAATTGCCGCTTTATTCTTTGCGTGGGTACATTTTTACATTATCCAATTTCTGCCGATATTTCTTGCAGGGATAGTACTAGGGGTTTTATTTATTCGCAGTCAGACGATAATCCGTCCAATTGTTGCTCATATCGTGGTCAATGGCATTGTATTTCTGGTCTATTTTTTTAGTATGTAGCAAGAAGCACCTATGCAGGTGCTTCTCTTATAGCTTGAAGAATTCGTTAACATCAACAACGAAAACGATGGCTCCACCTGCTTCGATTTCAATCGGGAGGTTAATCGCTGTTGGAAGTTCTGATGTAGTTTGAGGTAGGAGCTTTTTACGCCGGACGCAAGTTCCTCGGACAATGTCAAGTACGGGCTCCACTTGTTGATCATCAACACCTATTAGTAATGTAGTGTTCCCCTGTAGTAAAAAACCGCCTGTACTAGCTAGTTTGGTGGAATGATAATCTTGTTCCGATAATTTGCTTATAAGAGCTGGAGTATCATCATCTTCGATAATCACAATGATTAGTTTCAATAGTTCCATCTCCTTTCCTACATCTAGTATTAGACATATAGTTCCTCTTTTCCTCTTTATGACATACCCTGAAGTAATAATTGATAGAGGGTGATAATTTATGATGATCTCCGTCGGTGACGTGGTGGTGCGTAGATCCTATCATTATGATCTATACTTTAGAGTTGTTGGCATCAAGGCAGAGACTGTGTTTCTGCAAGGATTGTTTCACAGATTAAGTGCCAATGCTCCCATCGATGATGTCATTCCAATATCAAAAGAGAAAGCAGAAGTGTTGTTAAGGGAGAACAATTATCATACTATCGATGAACAAGAACCTGTAGCAGACTTAGAACGACGGCTCACGTAATATTTGAGTCTGGAAAGCTTGCCAGTATAGCTTGACCGTATTAGCAACCATGCTAGTAATGAGAAAATGAGTGTTAGCATACCTATGACCGAAGAGGCCTAACTCACTAATTCGTTCTGTAGTTAACTGTGATATGAAGGGATGAAGGGTTTGATGCGTAGGCGTCATCTTTGTTGCTCGACCACTAAAATTATAGTATTGAAGAAGCTTCACATTAGCTGGAGCCACTAAGCCGTCACATTTATTGCCGAGAACTAGACAAGCACAACCAGCAGCCATTCCTTCGCGCACTGCGCGGCCTGTCCCCACCACCAATTCTGCTTTATTTATTGTCTGCTCAATGCGGGTTTTCCATCCTTTGTATTCAATGGGTAATCTCCTGGAGTGCCAATTCCCTAGTGATATTACTCGCCAACCATGATCGATTAGCATCTTCGATACCAAGATGAACCCTGGTTCTTTCTGTGGACTCATCCGAGTAAGCAATACAGCTGTAAGACTACGGTATGGTGTCTGCTGAGGCCGATATAATCGAGTATCAATACCATTTTCGATAACGGTGGATGTGCGTGGATTTATTGCTAGTAGTTCCTGCATCTCCTTGCTGATGGTAATTACCTTTGTGCAGCTGTTTAAGTGTGCAAGATTTGGAAAGTCCAAATGGTGACAGGTCGCAACTACGGGGATGCCTAAGTCTTGACCGAGTTCTAGTGCTATTGAAAGCGTATGGGCAGAATGGGAGTGGATTACATCGCACTCGTATTTCTTTATATACCAACGCAAGTAAGAGAGAGTGTCTTTAGTTGTGTACGGGAGACCGGAATGACGTAAATAGAGTATATATTCTGGATCATTTAAGTGTGTAATTACTAGGAATGGAGAGTGTCCTTGGCGTTTTAACTCGTTACAGAGAGAGAATACGTGGGTAGATTGGCCGTTTAAGTAAAACCTAGTAAGTATCAAAATTTTCATTTATATCGCTCCTCGTTTAGATTTAAACGTGATATCTACCCACATGCGCATAACAAATCCAGCATCTTTAAAAAATGCTGGATTTGTTATGCGCATGTGCTCAACCGTTGTTATTTTTAGGTGGCTGTGGAGGAAATGGAGGCCAGAAAGCACCGGTGCGGGCTAATTCAAACCACTCCGGACATCCAAGGGGTTCAAATATTTCGCACTCAGGAGGTTCCGGACAGAAGCGACCCATTACCTCTAACTGCACAAGGGCGACCACTTTGACTACGATGTAGACTCCTATGTCGCACTCAATTACCAAACCAGCGTCTACTGGTGTACAATTTAGACACTGTACGAGTGGAAGGATTACTACATCCATGCCTGGAAGAGCGCTTGGTAAAGCTACTCGGCGTCTACGGAATTGGGCAGATTGTTCGATGAATTGAGGCTCGCCATTACCATCATACTCGATACCAAGAATGAAGTTAACTGTTACACTAACTTCCCCTGGTCCGATGACAGCGCCTTCTGTTTCTACGTTGGTGACTTGGCAATCCACCACATTAATAGCTGGTGGGAAGCTTGGTGGAACTGGGATTCGGAAGGCTGGGCAGTCGATGATTACGCATTCGTTATACACCTTTTGTACTAAAATACATTCCCGTTCTAAATCGGGTTCATAATTCTCGATGGGCATCTAAAGAACCCTCCTTTCGAGATTATAGTATGCTTTTTTTTCCAATAGGTGAGAGAAATATGAAAAAATGTCTGTAAATGTTTTTCTTGGCATAAAGCTATATTAAGGAGGGGGTATAATGCGTATCTATATCAAACAAGAAGGTCAGCAGTGGGTCCAGAATGATGGAGGGACCCTGGTTATCAAAACGACAGAGGGTGAGAACACTCTCTATGAAAATGACATTCGTGAGTTTGCAGTTACTCAGGTGGCTAAGCAACTGCATATTGTTGCATTGACTAGTAATAATACTTTAATTCATTGGTATGGTGAGTCTACATTTGCATCCCAACGATTACCAGTGGAAGGACTAGAGTTACAGGGAATTAGCCTGATAGCTGATGCTAATGACCACGTGCACCTACTGTATTTGCAGAAGAGACCTAGAGGAACTGGTTTTACTCTGATGCACTGCAGGTTAAAGGATACCTGGAGGGAAGCAATTCGGGTTTGCACAAATATTAGTGGTCGACGAGAAGATTACACTATAGCGTTTAATAACAGTGATAATTATCTACACCTAGTGTATATCAGTCGGATAGAACCAGCACTATTGTATCGTTGCTTTGACCAAAAAGCAGAGATTTGGACTGGTGCAGCACCCCTTCTGCGCCAGGACTGTTATCAGCCTCTTTTGTTACCCTCAGATACCTCTATCTTATTGGTTTGGATAGAAAATAGTGACAATGGTGAAACGCTCTTGAAGGCTAGATTTAATACGAAGACTTGGGAAAAGGTAGCGGTGATAGCAACCACCCCAAAGGATCTGTTTGAAGTAGGGTTTGCTCTTAATCAAGGCTATCCTGAAGTAGCCTGGATCCAGGGGGATCAGTTATATGCTTCTAGATACGATACAGCTTGGTCATCTCCCCAAGCTCACTACCGTTCAGTGGCCAAAAAGCAGAATCAACTAATGCGTGGAAAAGCTGGTTGTTGTATGTGCATCATGTATAGCTTTACAGCCTCGGCATCTCAGACACACATAGACCTAAAGCCAGACACACAACCAGATACACAACCAGATACACGTTCAATAGCAAT
>SKHL01000127.1 GCA_007116995.1 Limnochordia bacterium | reverse complement strand
AGACAGTGTCCATCGACATTCCCTCGGGTGTGAACGGAACGAGTGGAAACGTAGAGAATACTGCTATAAAAGCCAACTATACCCTAGCATTAGGGTTTCTTAAAACAGGTCTACTACTTCATCCTGGTCGAGAGTATTGTGGTCAGATTATTCCGGTAGATATAGGTATTCCTACTATGTTAGCAAAGGATATTCAACGGTATGTTACCACAGGAGAGATCAGGAATTCATTGCCAACTAGACCGATGTGGGGCCACAAAGGAACATTTGGGCATGGGCTCATGATTGCGGGTTCACGTGAGATGGCAGGAGCTGCTTATCTCACGAGCTATGCTTTATTACGAGCAGGTGCAGGAATGGCTACCTTAGCCGTTCCAGAAAGCATCGCTGGGTATTATCCCCCCGGTGAGGTAATGATCGTTCCCTTGCCAGAAACGTCTAAGGGTCGGTTAGGACTGTGTAGCTTAGAAGTGTTAATGTCCTTACTAGAGGGCAAGGATGTGATAGTGATGGGGCCAGGGCTTGGACGAGATTCCGAGGTAGAGAACGTGGTAGCCCGTATCTTATCGCTCTGGAAGGGACCATTAGTACTAGACGCTGATGGTCTCAATAATTTACAGGAACAGCTAGAAATTATGGAACAGATCCCTAAATCTGTTCGGGAAAAATGGGTTTTTACTCCTCATCCAGGTGAGATGAGCCGTTTAATTGGTATAGATGTCCCTAAAATTAATCAGAGTCAGATCGAATCTGTTCAAACAGCACATGACAGATTTGGTGTGAATATATTACTGAAGGGTGCACCTACGATTATTGCTGGCGATCAACGAATATATCTAAATAGTACAGGGAATTCTGGAATGGGAACGGCAGGTATGGGTGATGTTTTAACCGGAATCATTGGAGGCTTGCTGTGTCAGGGGATGCAGCCTCTTCAAGCAACTGTGGCGGGTGTCTATTTTCATGGATTGGCCGCCGATACCATAGCAGCGCAACAAGGAGAACGGGGATTAATCGCCTCGGATATCCTGTCAGCCTTGCCTAGTTTACTATAAATGCTAACTAATGGGGTGGGAAAATGAACGCGACAGATATTATGAAGCAAGATGTCATTTCCGTATCAGCTAATACTCCTTTAAAAGAAGTGGCTAAGTTGATGGTGGATCATAAAATTAGCGGAATTCCGGTGGTCGAGGGAGATCGTTTGCTAGGAATTGTCACCGAAAATGATCTGTTGGTTCGGGCGAAGAAATTAGACTTACCTACATTTCTTCCCTTTATCGGTGGAGTTATCTATTTAGAAGGACCTGATCGGCTTGAAAAGGAACTTCGTAAAATCACTGCAGTTGAAGCTGGCGAAATTATGACTACGAAAGTGCATGCCATTAGCCCCGACACATCCCTAGAAGACATTGCTACAATAATGGTAGAACGTAAGATTAATCGCCTACCAGTGTTAGAAGGGGAGAGGTTGATCGGGTTAATTACCCGCTCTGACGTGGTTAGAGCTGTAGCATCAGAATTGGAGTGATTTCGATGAACCAATTAGCAAGACCGGTATGGGCGAAAATAGATCTAGAGAATGTGGCCTATAATGTGAAGCAGATTAAGTCCAAACTCCAGGCAGATTGCCACTTAATGGTAGTGGTGAAGGCCAATGGATACGGGCATGGTGATTTAGAGATCGCTCGTACGGCTTTAGCTAATGGGGCTAGCTGGTTAGCTGTCGCTATTCCTGAGGAAGGAGTACGCTTGCGGCGGGCGAGCATTGCTTCACCCATTTTGGTTTTAGGTGCCTTGTCGGTGCAGCAATTAGAAATATGTGTAGCTAAGGACTTGGTGCTTACTGTATTTCAGTGGGAGATAGCACAGGCGTTGTCTAATATTGCGCGGCGACTACGAAAAACAGTGCGTATTCATGTTAAGGTAGATACAGGCATGAGCCGTATTGGTATCCCGCCGGAGGATGCAGTCAAGTTTATCAAACGGCTTCGAGGATTACCTGGTATAGAGATTCAGGGCATTTACACCCATTTCGCTTCTGCAGACATACCTGATGGCGAGTATGTAAAGTGGCAATGGCAAAGGTTTTCTTGGGTGCTTCTAGAGTTAAGAAAAGAAGGTATTAGCATTCCTCTAAAGCACTGTGCCAACACGGCTGCTACCTTATTGCTTCCAGAAACCCACTTAACCATGGTGAGAGTGGGGTTAGGTGTTTATGGTTTGCATAGTAATGAAACTCGCACCATCCAACTAAAACCGGCCTTTAGCCTACATACAGAAGTGGCCGCTGTTAAGCGGGTACCACCAGGGACCGCCATTAGCTACCATAGTACCTATGTCACCTGGAAGGAAACGAACATTATCACACTACCCATCGGGTATGCAGATGGGGTATTACGGCGTCTCAGTAATCGGGCAGTTGTACTGGTTAATGGCATCCTATGCCCCATAGCAGGTCGGATAACCATGGATCATTGTATGGTTGACGTGGGAGACATTGAGGTTGATGAAGGGGCTACTGTTACACTCATCGGGAAACAAGGGGATGCAGAAATAACCGTCGATGATTGGGCCCGATGGCTTGATACGATTAATTATGAGATTCCCTGTATGATCAGTGAACGAGTGGAACGAGTATACCATTGAGTTAGGCCTAGCAGAAATACCCGAGTTATGGATAATGACTAGGCATGAGCTGATCTTACCCTAGGACAGAGCTCTAGCGGGTCTGCCAAGCACTGAGTGGTATTTATGCGATTATTTATTGTTAAATTGGAGTGGACTAGGCTTGTCTGGAAGCGCTGAAGGTTGAATTGATACCTGAATCAGTGGACGTTGGAATAGTTCTTTAATTTCTTTGTTGACAGCATGAGCTTGTTCGCTGCTCTCTATGTATTTATCAGCATAAGGTAAACGCACGTGAACTTTGCGTTGGAATTGATCTGGTTGCTGCGGCATCTTCTACTCCTCCCTGTTATAACATATTCAAGCCGAGCGGGTCGAGGAATAGGAATGTTTGCCTATTTTTCGTTCTATTTTCTGGAGGTGCTTGGTATGAGTGGTCCTGATATGCATGATGTTATTCAATTGTATCAAAAACATATAGGTCTCCTCTCTGGTGGGCAACGGGACAAGCTATACCAGATAAGTGATGAGGGCATGTCCCCATTCGTGATTGGATGTGCGATTTTACGCGCCAAACAAGAACAACGATTAAAGCAGCAACAGGGACAACCTAAGCGTATTTCCTTTAATTACCTATTTAGTATTATTCAGGATTGGCTAAATCATGGTATTACAACAGAGGAATCCTTTCGCTCATATTGGCAAGGCCAACAAAGCTATGTTAGTCAAAAAAAGGGGGAGCTAAACGGTTATGGGAAAGCTACGGGCCGGCAGGTGTTTGGGCAGGATTATCAGTATACAAAGAGAGAGCCAGCAGCTGAGGGTTTCTTCTCGTTCTTGGATGATTAAGATCGGACTTCGTCGACATTTACATGCGTTGGGAAATGCTTGCCCCACATGTGGACAAGCAAGGCATCGCTTTTATCGGTTGCATCCATTTCCTGTACCAACTGCTTATGGTAAGGGCATGTGGCTGACTCAAGATTGTGCATGTATAAAAGCCAAGCAAGGCGAGAACCGAAAACAGTTAGCGAAGTTATTAAGTCCTGCTAACCCTAAGAATATTCTGCCTCCGGCATTGCGTACCCATACGTTTGCGAATTTTAAAGTAGATGAGTTTAACAAGGTAGCCTATAGGTATTGCGCCCAGTTTGTTAAAAACTTCGGCAAGAATACCAAAGGGCAAGGTTTGCTTCTCTGTGGGAAGTCAGGACGAGGAAAAACACACTTAGCTTGTGCTATAATCCATAGCTTGCAGGAGAAATACACGGTAGCCTTCGCTCATGTACCCACATTACTAGAACGGGTCCGGCGGGGGGATGTAGCGGTAGAGCAATACATTAGTGTCGATTTATTTGTCCTTGATGACCTAGGTAGTGAGCGGGCTTCCGATTGGGCACTAGAAAAATTACTGATCATTATTGAAGGTCGCTTAAACCAGTTTAAACCCACTGTCTTTACAACTAATTTTAATGTTGATGAGATCGAGCGTAGAATAGGCTCAAGATTAGCCTCGCGTATTCTCTATAATTGTTTAGACGTGGTTATTCAGGGACCAGATTGGCGCGAAATACAATACCGTAAGTCAGGAGCAAAGAACAAAAAGTCTATGTCATAGTGTCCCGATGTCGTAAGACAAGGGCTCCTCGCAGAGGGCATATTGACCTCAGAGGACTTAGTCTTCGCCAAAGATGGATACGGAGTGGATTTCGTTTGAGCCTGGTATCCTCACAGCAGGCAAATCAATAGCTGATTAGTTTGGGACATACTAGAGGAAAAAGGTCATGGTGATTTGATGTACATTTTTGCAGATTATCATACCCACACTTGCTATAGCCATGGCAAGGGATCGGTCATGGAAAATGCGGCAACCGCCAGGAAACTAGGGATTGAGACGATTGCTATTAGTGACCATGGTCCGAGCCACCTGTGGGGGATCGGAATTGCTGGTTTTCATATTCTGGATCAGATCCGTTCGGAAGCGAAGCTGGCTATGAAGGAATATCCTAGCGTTCAGGTGCTAGTTGGGATAGAAGCTAATGTGACGAGTATCCAAGGCGACATTGACGTTTCCAATGAAGCTCGAGCTAAACTCGATATTTTACAGGTTGGTTTGCACTTAATGGTTCGACCGGAAGAATTGTTAGATGGGTTAACAAGAATGGGCTATCATTTTCTGCGTGGGTTAACAAGAGGGTGCCGGAAAAAAACTCGATTGCTTAACACGGAAGCCATCGTTAATGCGGTGTATAAGAATCCGATTGACGTGATAACCCATCCAGGCCATCGCTTAAATATAGATACCTTAGAATTAGCGCGAGCCTGTGTGGCGCAAAAGACTGCTTTCGAAATAAACACCAGTCATAATCATACCACTGTAGACTTTATTCGGATGGTGGCTGATCAAGGCTGTGAATTTGTTATCGGTAGTGATGCCCACACACCAGAGCGTGTGGGCGATTTTGCCAAGGGAATCAAGCTAGTGAAGGAAGCAGGTTTATCTGTAGATCAAATTCGCAATGCCAGGTAATCCTGGTGTAAATGGGTTAAAAGGATTTTAGGCAATACTAATGGTGACGGAGGGTTACTTGTGGAGCGGTGGAAATGGCTTTATCCGGGAATGCGAGTCAAGCGATGGTTATTCCTGATGATTGTAGGGACATTTCTCATCGGCTTAGGAATTACTATTTTATTTAATACCCAACTATTGACAGCAGCGGAAGGGAAAATGCTATGGTTTGTATCGACATATATTCAGTTTGCTGATTGGGCTGCAGGGTTTCTAATTATAATTCTTGGCATATTTACGGTGGGGCTAGGCATGCGGTTAACGATTCGTTCCTTAGTTGGAGCATTATCTCCAGCGGATGTTAGCAATTTAGCTGAAGTGGTCTATCGCAAACGTAGTTTACAGAAGGGCCCGCATATAGTGGTAATTGGTGGCGGAACAGGTCTGTCAACATTGTTGCGAGGGTTAAAAGACTATTCTAGTAATATTACCGCGATAGTGACAGTCGCTGATGATGGAGGTAGTTCAGGTCGGATTAGAGAGCAGTTAGGAATTTTACCTCCTGGTGATGTTCGCAACACCTTAGTAGCCCTAGCAGATACTGAACCCTTGATGGAAAAGCTATTCCAGTATCGGTTTTCTTGGGGAGAGGGACTGAGTGGTCACAGTTTTGGTAATCTATTCATTGCTGCCATGACAGACATTACCGGCGATTTTGAAATTGCCATCCGGGAGTTTAGCAAAGTGTTAGCCGTGCGGGGTCGGGTCATACCATCTACATTAGATGCCGTCACCTTAAAAGCAAAGTATACTGATGGCACAGAGATGTCAGGTGAGAGTAAGATTCCCCAGGAGGGAAAGCGGATCAAACGAATTACCTTAGAGCCAGTAGATGCAGAGGCATTACCCGAAGCTCTAGAGATATTAGAGACAGCAGATCTAGTTGTCCTAGGACCGGGAAGCTTATATACTAGCCTTATCCCGAATTTATTGGTCCGGCCGATCTCCGAAGCATTGGCTACGACTAAGGCTCCACGAATTTATGTTTGTAATGTGATGACACAGCCTGGAGAAACCGACGGTATGAATGCATCGGACCATATTTCTGCGATCTTACAGCATACTGGTGGTGCAATGATTATGGATTATGTGTTGGTAAATAGTGCTCGCATCTCTGGGGAGCAAGCTCGTAAGTACCAAGAACAAAATGCCCATGCTGTTCGGTATGATCTTGACGGATTGCGGAAACTAGGTGTGACGCCCATAGCCCGTCCGTTACTGGGTCGTTTTAACTTAGTGCGACATGATTCCCATGTACTAGCGAGAGAAATCATGAAGCAAGCATTTAAGGCCCAAGGGATTAGTGGTCGCGGTAAGTCTATCACTTTAAGGTTTAAGGGAGACAAGTAAAGAAAAAATTGGCTTTGAATTCGTGCAGGAGAGTCTTAAATTTCCATCATTGCTCATACATTTTGTGTAGGAGGCGATGATATGAGGCGATCAGTGATTATTTTCTTAGTGTTTGCCTTGGCTGGTGTAAGTGTACCCACGTTTGTACGGCAAATCCATCGTCGATTTGCAGGGGTGAATGCTCAGGTTTATCTGGGTGATAGGAATATGGAGCGGTATCTGGAAAGAGAGGTGCGACTGATTGTCGATCGCATGGCTCAGCAGGTACAAAAGCCGCCAAAAAATGCGAGAATCGATAAGACCAGTGGTGAGGTGATGCCAGAGGAGTCCGGTACATTCGTGGATTCGGAGTTAACCGTTGAAAGAGTAATGAATGCCAAATCCAACACCCAGTTGGAGCTGGAGACTATTACCATTATTCCCTTGTTACGAGTCGAGCATTTAGAGGTACTTGTGGATATTCTTGGGGACTTTGTTACACCTTTAATGGGGGCTCCAGGACGAGTGACTAACATTAGACTGTCCTTAGCAGCGGTCAACAATACACTAGTCCTACCCGGAGAAATTTTCTCCTTTAATGAAGTAGTTGGCGAGCGCACGATAGAACGGGGGTATAAATCAGCTCCCATAATCTTAGGCGAGACGGTCACACCTGGTGTGGGCGGAGGAGTTTGTCAGACTTCATCAACACTGTATAATGCGGTTAACCGGGCAAGTCTAGAGATTGTCGAACGTAGGATTCATTCTATTGCTCCTAGCTATATTCAACATGGTAAGGACGCCACGGTTGCTTGGCCCCATACAGATTTTAAGTTTCGTAACTCCCGTGAAACACCGATAATCGTGAAGGGCGAAATTCAAAGGTGGCGGGTTAGGGTATGGGTTGTAGGTATGGAGTAGGAAAGGTTGCGATATTGGGGGGATATGAGGGCATGGCCGAAAATTTTTCTGAGAAGACGAAGAACGAGTTAGCCAGAATAATTCCCAAACAACGATGCTGTCGAATTGCGGAGTTGAGCGCGTTCTACGATTTTAATGGTTATCTTATGGGAGAAGACGGTCGATATTTGGATATAAACCATTCATCGCCACTCGTAGCACGAAAGATTCTCAACTTGGTAAAAGGGTTATTCCCCACAGCGCATATTCAGATCTTAGTGCAGCGGGCTCGATCTCGGAAAAACCAGGTGTGTACTGTGCGGGTTCTACGTCATGATCAAGCCCAGGGAGTGCATGCAACTCTAGTGAAACAACAGCACAGAATGGGTGAACCGCGCATTCTTGAAAAGCGATGCTGTCGTCGGGCCTATGTTCGTGGAGCCTTTCTTAGCCATGGGTCCGTAACCAACCCTGAGCGGACCTATCACTTAGAGATATTTACTGATAAAACAGAGATAGCTAACCGGGTGATTGAGACGATTAACTCTTTGCAGATGGCTGCCCGTATGACCACTCGAAAGGGGAATAGAGTAGTCTATTTAAAAGACGGAGAGCAGATTGTTACATTATTAAATCTTATGGGAGCTCACAGTGCCCTATTACAGCTAGAGAACATTCGCATTGTAAAGGATGTACGTAATCAGGTAAACCGGTTAGTTAATTGCGAAACCGCCAATGTAGACAAAACGGTGCAGGCTTCAATGGAACAGCTAGATGATATTCAGGTAATTCAAGCCCATATGGATCTGCGGGAGCTATCCCCGAAATTGTATCAGATCGCTAAGCTTCGTTTGAAAAATCCCTATGCCTCATTAATGGAACTAGGAGAGATGGCTGTTCCTTCTATGAGTAAGTCAGGGGTGAATTACCGTATTCGTCAGATTCATAAGCTGCGACAGAAATTAGCCCCCTCTTTTCCGTCTCAAGATTAATTTTTGTCAAATTCTTAACAAGCAAAGGCAGGAATATTTTTCCTAAAAGTGGAATGTAACATGAGAGTCAACCTTATTTTTTGGCTTACGCGGGACAAAAAAATAACATCCGGGATAAATTTGATCCACCCAAGGGGTTGTTTATGTGAATCCCATTACCGTTATGAATGAAATTGCACCAGAAGCATTAGACCTTGTTGAACAGCGCTATTTGATCCTGCGTACTGTTTATTTTATGGCGCCAGTAGGTCGACGAGCAATCGCACAACGCCTAGAAAAGTCAGAACGGACTATTCGTAAGGAAGTTGATGTGCTTCGAGAACGTGGTTTTTTGATAGGCAACTATGCAGGAATGAGCTTGAGCTCAGATGGAGAGAGGATTCTTACTGATTTACGAGAGTACATCCGGCAGATGCATGGACTAACCCATTTAGAACAAGAATTAAAGGAAGTTCTGAAGGTAAAGAAGGTAATTATTGTTCCAGGGGACTCTGACCAAGATATGGTCGTGAAACAGGATCTAGCAAAAGCAACCGCTAGATATCTGCGTCAGGTCTTAAAAAATGGGGATGTCCTGGCGGTAACTGGGGGGACAACCCTTAGTCAGGTGGCTGCTAGTTTTCCCTCAGATGGCACCAAGCGAGATGTAATTGTGGTTCCTGCTCGGGGAGGATTAGGTGAAGACGTAACTATTCAGGCTAATTCCATTGCAGCCAAGCTAGCCCAAGGGTTAGGTGGTTCCTATCGACTGCTTCATGCACCAGATAACGTAGATTCTAATTTGGTTAGTACCATTGTAGCGGATCCCCAAATTCGTGATGTAATTACATTGGTTCGACGGGCTAATGTATTATTACATGGCATCGGCACAGCCGAAGAAATGGCTAGCCGTCGGGGGCTAGACGAAGAACACGTCATGCAGCTGATTATTGATGGCGCAGTGGGTGAAGCATTCGGATATTATTTTGATCCAAAGGGACAGATCGTCTATGCCACATCATCTTTGGGTGTACGGTTAGAAGATTTGGGGAAAATACCATTGATTGTTGCAGTCGGTGGTGGTAAAAGCAAGGCCTGGGCTGTGCTGTCTGTTGTATCAACAGGATATTGCGATGTCTGTATCACCGATGAAGGGGGAGCCCGGAGGTTGATGAGTTTACTAAAACATAAGGAGGAACACGTAAATGGCAATTAAAGTAGGTATTAACGGATTTGGTCGAATTGGAAGGCTAGTATTTCGAGGTATAGTTGAGGATCCGAATATGGAGGTCGTAGCTATTAACGATCTAACCGATGCAGCGATGCTTGCACACCTGCTCAAGTATGACTCCATTCATGGTAAGTTTGATGGAGAGGTAAGTGTTGCTGGCGATAGCATCGTAGTAAATGGGAAGAAGATTAAAGTCTTAGCAGAAAGAGATCCTAAGAATCTTCCTTGGGGCGAACTTAATGTAGAGTATGTAGTAGAGTCCACAGGTATTTTCCGCAAGCGTGACCAAGCCCAATGGCATATCGATGCTGGCGCAAAAAAAGTAGTCATCTCGGCTCCAGCTAAAGAGGAAGATATCACAATTGTAATGGGTGTAAATGAGGGCGATTACGATGCAACTAAGCATCATGTAATATCTAATGCGTCCTGTACCACCAACTGTTTAGCTCCTTTTGCTAAAGTTCTAAATGAGAAGTTTGGAATTAAGAAGGGCTTAATGACGACAGTACACTCTTATACAAATGACCAACGGATTTTGGATCTTCCTCATGATGATTTTCGTCGGGCCCGTGCAGCAGCTGAAAGCATTATTCCAACCACAACCGGAGCAGCCGCTGCTGTTGCCTTAGTTTTACCAGAGTTAAAAGGAAAATTAGATGGATACGCATTACGTGTTCCTACACCAACAGTATCCGTGGTGGATCTAGTCGCTGAATTAGCGAAACCTACCACAGCTGAAGAGATTAACGCTGCCTTCAAGGAAGCTGCAGAAGGGGACCTCAAAGGTATTTTAGGATATGAAGAGCAAGAATTAGTTTCTATGGATTACCGTGGTGATAGCCGGTCTTCCATTATTGATGCCCCATTAACAACAGTTATGGATGGAAATATGGCCAAAGTAGTAGCTTGGTATGATAATGAGTGGGGTTACTCCATGAGGGTAGTAGACTTAATCACCTATATGGAAAACAATAAGTAGTTTCATAGAGTGATCTAAGGGGGGCTTGCCCCCCTTCGTGTCCTATAGAAAAGGAGGCATTGTGATGAATAAGAAAATGATTCAAGATGTGGATGTGAAGGATAAACGAGTTTTAATGCGCGTGGACTTCAACGTTCCCATGAATGATGCAGGTGCGATCACAGACGATAAACGGATTACAGCGGCCTTACCTAGTATAACGTACTTAATTGAGAAGGGCGCTAAGGTCATTTTAATGTCTCACTTTGGTCGTCCAAACGGGAAACCTGTCGATTCTATGCGTTTAGATCCTATTGCAGACCATTTAGCAGAGTTGCTAGGGAGACCAGTCAATAAGGTCAATGACTGCATAGGTGACGAGCCAGCAGCCGCAGTGGCTACAATGCAACCTGGCGATGTATTATTGCTTGAGAATGTACGGTTTCATCCCGAGGAGGAAACAAATGATCCAGAGTTTGCTAAGAAATTAGCATTTCTTGGTGATGTCTATGTAAACGATGCTTTTGGCGCTGCCCATAGAGCTCATGCATCAACAGCAGGTGTAGCCCAATATTTACCAGCTGTTTCTGGGTATCTGATGGAAAAAGAGCTTAAGTTCCTAGGTGGAGCTATCAACGATCCCAAGCGGCCCTTTGTTGCTATTTTAGGGGGAGCAAAGGTGAAAGATAAGATCGCTGTGATTGAGTCTTTGTTAGAGAAGGTGAATTCTCTAATTATTGGTGGTGGAATGGCGTATACTTTCTTAAAGGCTCAAGGGTATGAAATTGGTAATTCTCTATTAGATGCAGATCGAATTGAGTTTTGTAAAGAGATCATGGAAAAGGCCAAAGCCAAAAATGTCCAATTGTTGCTGCCAGTTGATGTTGTGGTGGCTACCAACTTTGCTGAAGATGCCGAATATAAAACGGTTGTAGCGGATCAAATCCCAGCAGACTGGGAAGGCTTAGATATTGGACCAAAGACTATTGAGTTATTTAAGAAAGCAGTAGAGGATGCAGCTACTGTGATCTGGAATGGTCCAATGGGAGTGTTTGAGTTTCCTGCGTTTGCTAAAGGGACGAATGCGATAGCTGAAACTCTAGCAAATAGTAAGGGTATCAGTATTATTGGCGGAGGAGACTCGGCAGCAGCAGTAGAGAAAGCAGGATTAGCTGACCAGATGACCCATGTATCGACGGGTGGCGGCGCATCGTTGGAGTTCTTAGAAGGCAAGGAATTACCAGGGATTGCAGCCTTAAACGAGAAATAGGAGGGAACACAGTGCGTATACCAATTATCGCGGGCAACTGGAAGATGCATAAGACTATATCTGAAGCTATCGAAGCTGGTCGTGAAATAGAGCAAGTGGTCCAAAGTAGTGATGTGGAAGTCGTAATCTGCCCGCCTTTTACGGCACTGTCAGCTCTTAGTGCGCTCGGGCTCACAAAGGTTAAATTAGGCGCTCAAAACATGTGCGCTGAAGTAGCTGGGGCCTATACTGGGGAAGTCTCTGTACTGATGTTAAGAGACACTGGTTGTCAATATGTAGTCGTAGGTCACTCAGAACGGCGAGAGTTATATGGTGAAACTGACGAATTAGTCAATCAGAAGGCGTTATTAGCGCTCGAGCATGGACTACATCCCATTATCTGTGTGGGAGAAACGTTAGCCCAACGTAAAGCTGGTGAAACAGAGCGCTTGGTAATCGGCCAAATCGAACGGGCTTTTACTGGGATAAATAAGGCTCAAGTGCATGAAGTAGTCGTAGCGTATGAACCAGTGTGGGCCATTGGTACTGGTGAGACAGCGAGTGCTGAAGATGCCAATGCTGTAATTGTGACCATACGTCAAACCATTGCTAAGCTTTATGGTGATGACGTAGCTAGTGAAATCCGCATCCAATACGGTGGTAGTGTAAAGCCAGCGAACGCCCGCGAACTCATGAAGCAATCGGATATTGATGGTGCTTTAGTTGGTGGCGCGAGCCTCCAGGCCGAGGATTTTGGTGCTATTGTTAACTATAAATAGAAGTGATTTTTAGGGTACAATTTAGGAGGGGTCAGATTGGCGCAAAAAAAACCTGTCGCCTTAATTATTCTAGATGGTTATGGTTTAAGTCCAACTCCAGAAGGCGATGCAACAAAAGCGGCAAAGACACCAACCATGGCTAACCTATGGGAGAATTGTCCTAACGCAACTTTGCAAGCATCGGGTGCTAGTGTGGGTTTGATGGATGGGCAAATGGGAGATTCTAATGTTGGTCATTTAAATATCGGTGCTGGGCGGATAGTCTATCAAGATGTAGCCCGGATTAGCAAGTCAGTGAAAGACGGAGATTTTTTTAGGAATGAAGCTTTAGTACAGGCGATGTCTCAGGCTAAGGACAACGGGGGTAAGTTACACCTAATGGGTCTTATTTCACCTGGTGGAGTTCACAGCCATACGGATCACCTCTACGCTTTATTGGAAATGGCCAAGGGGTATGGCTTGAATGCAGTGTATATTCACTGCTTCCTAGATGGTCGAGATGTGCCCCCTAGTAGTGCCAAAGGGTTTCTTGCGGATTTAGAGGCGAAAATTAATCAGGTTGGCATAGGCCAAGTGGCAACTATTTCTGGTCGCTATTATGCGATGGACCGAGATAAGCGTTGGGATCGCTTAGAAAAGGCGTATCTCGCCTTAGTTGATGGTCAAGGTCGCGAAGTGGAATCCACAATGGAAGCGATCGATACTGCGTATGCTAACGGAGAAACAGATGAGTTCGTAATCCCAACTGTGATCAAGGAGAATGGAGACCCGGTAGCGAAAATAGAAAATGGTGATTCCATTGTCTTCTTCAACTTTCGGGCTGATCGTGCTCGGGAGATTACATGGGCCTTTATTAACGAAGATTTCGAAGGGTTCTTACGACCAGGTGGTCGTCTAGATATACGTTATACCACGATGACCCAATATGACAGTAATGTACAAGCTCCTTATGCCTTTTCACCTCAGGATCTCAAGAATACTCTAGGTGAATATCTAGCAAACCAAGGGAAACGCCAGTTGCGCATTGCAGAGACCGAGAAATATGCCCATGTTACCTTTTTTTTAAATGGTGGTGTGGAAGAGCCTTTTGCAGGTGAAGACCGCAAGCTGATTTCTTCGCCAAAGGTAGCCACATATGACATGCAGCCAGAGATGAGTGCACCCGAGGTAACCCAGGTCGTAGTGGAAGCCATTAATAGTGGAACCTATGATTTAATCGTACTCAATTACGCTAACTGCGACATGGTTGGTCATACTGGTGATGTGGCTGCAGCGGTTACGGCTGTGGAAGCTGTGGATGCGGGACTTGGGAAGGTGTTAGCTGCACTAGAAGCGCAAGGAGGGCAAGCTTTGATTACGGCTGATCATGGTAATGCAGAGCAAATGATAGACCCCGATACAAAGCAACCGCATACAGCCCATACATCGAATCCGGTTCCTATCTGGTTCTTTAATGGAGCAGGAAAAAAGGTGAAGTCTGGGATATTAGGAGATCTAGCTCCTTCTTTGCTTGATTTGATGGGACTAGATAAACCAGTTGAAATGAGCGGAACTAGCCTAATTACAGATTAGATCTGAATATAAACAGAGTGAGTATTTAAAGGAGGAAACAACAGATGATTATTGAAGAAGTTTACGCAAGAGAAGTATTGGATTCGCGGGGTAACCCTACTGTAGAAGTGGAAGTTTTCTTAGCTGATGGTTCATTTGGTCGATCTATCGTACCCTCGGGTGCTTCCACCGGTGCGTTTGAAGCGGTAGAGCTTCGTGATGATGACAAAGGTCGATATTTAGGTAAGGGAGTACAGAAAGCAGTAGATAACGTAAATGATGTAATCGCCCCAGAGATTATTGGATACGATGCTACTCGGCAGGTAGAAATTGATAAAAAGCTAATTGAACTAGATGGTACACCGAATAAGGGGAAACTTGGTGCTAACGCTATTTTAGGTGTATCTATGGCTGTCGCTAAGTCTGCTGCTGACTCAGTCGGTCTTCCCCTCTATCAATACATTGGTGGAACCAATGCTCAGGATCTCCCGGTTCCCATGATGAACATTTTAAATGGTGGCGAGCATGCTGACAACAACGTGGATATTCAAGAATTTATGGTTATGCCAGTCGGTGCATGTTGTTTTAAAGAAGCTTTACGGATGGGCGCTGAAGTGTTCCATAACCTGAAGAAAGTTTTATCTGCTAAGGGTCTAAATACAGCAGTAGGTGACGAAGGTGGATTTGCCCCTAACTTAGGCTCTAACGAAGAGGCCATTCAAGTTATTCTGGAGGCTATTGATAAGGCTGGCTACAAACCAGGTGAAGATCTTGGCATTGCGTTAGACGTGGCAGCTACTGAGCTATTTAAGGATGGAAAATACGTTTTAGCAGGCGAAGGTAAGACTCTATCCACCGATGAAATGGTTGCGTACTACAAGGATTTAGTAGATAAATATCCAATTATTTCGATTGAGGATGCTCTTAGTGAAGATGAGTGGGATGGCTGGAAGAAGCTAACAGACGTTATTGGCGATAAAGTTCAGTTAGTGGGTGATGATTTATTTGTAACCAACACTGAGCGCTTAAGCAAAGGAATTGAGTTAGGTATCGCTAATTCGATTCTAGTTAAAGTAAATCAAATCGGAACCTTAACCGAAACCCTTAATGCTATTGAGATGGCAAAAAGAGCCGGGTATACCGCTGTTGTATCTCATCGATCGGGTGAGAGCGAAGATACTACCATTGCTGATTTAGCCGTTGCTACCAATGCAGGACAGATTAAGACCGGTGCTCCTTCTCGTACTGATCGGGTTGCGAAGTACAACCAATTGCTCAGGATTGAAGAGGATTTGGAAGACATTGCTAATTTTAACGGGATTAAAACGTTCTATAACCTAAAGAAGTAGGGTTCCAAAAATAAGTGGCTGTTTGCCTTAGGCACAGCCACTTTTCCCATAAATTGACGATCACAATATTAGTCCTTGCAGACAGACTAATATTGTGGTACACTGACAGGTGTAATTGACTAGGTGAGGGAGGTGTCTGTGGGGACATGGTTACCTTTTTAATGGTTATTCAATTTTTGGTATCCTTTGGCTTGATAGCTGCTGTTTTAATGCAAGAAAGCAAAGGTGATGGTCTAGGCTCGATTGGTGGAGGTGGCCGGATGTTTTTTAATCAAGCATCTGGGACAGAACGAGTATTAGAACAAGCAACGAAGTATTTGGCAATTGCATTCATCGTGTTATCGGTGATCTTAAGCTTACTCTAAATCAAATAATCACCAACATGAATCCCTAGTAACCTCGGTTACGGGGTTTTTTTGTGGTTTAGTCTTCGTTACATAAGAAAAGACCGAATTCTAGTTAGAATCCGGATACTGGTCTACTATATTTTTATCTTTT
>SKHL01000036.1 GCA_007116995.1 Limnochordia bacterium | reverse complement strand
TCCCTACGGGGATGTTTTTTTCTCACTAGGGAGGGACAGCTCTTGGAAAATATGTGGACAAAGCCTAACGACCAGGATTATAAGATAGTTAACAATCAATTAGGACGAGATCCAAGAGGATTTCTCGGTATTGCCATAAGGTGTCCTTATGGGTACCCGCAAGTGATTGTTAATCGTCCAATTACAGCCGAGATGGAAGAGATCAATGTATTTCCTACGTTGTTCTGGTTAACTTGTCCTTATCTGCGCAAAATGGTAGGAAAACTAGAAAGCCAAGGTATAATCAGTGTCTTTCAAGAGAAAATTGCGACAGATCCAGTATATGCCCAGCGTGTGGAGCACTGTCATGTAAGCTATGGCAAGCTACGCCAAAGCTTAATACCGGCTGAGGTACAAGAATTATTGAAGAAGAATTACCCCAAACGCCATCAGGTATTAGTAAAGACAGGTGTAGGTGGGATCCGCGGGCGTGATGGGGTTAAGTGTTTGCATACACATCTAGCAGATTTTCTAGTTCGAGAGGATAATCCCATTGGGGGGGACGTACTGTCCATGTTAAATGATAATACGGCCTGTTCATCGGCGGATTGTGAGTTAGAACGATAGGGGGTTTGCATAGATGCGATTTGCTACTATAGATATTGGCACCAATTCTGTACGACTATTTGTTGGAGAAAAGCATGGGGAGCAGATTCAGCCCATTCATACTCAGTTAACCATTACTCGTCTAGGGCAGAGGGTCGACCAGACGGGAGTTTTACAGCAAGCAGCCATGGAACGCACATGTGAGGCAGTTGCTTCGTACCAAGACGTGCTTAGTGATTATGGTATTCAGCGCGTCTTATTGTTAGCCACTAGTGCCGTACGTGATGGGGTAAACAGGGCAGATTTTGCTGCGTTAGTGAAAGAGCGAACGGGACTTAGCTTGCAGATATTATCTGGCGATGAAGAAGCACAGGCTTCCTTTTTAGGTGCCGTGTTAGCCCTGAAGGGCAAGTTAGACTTATCTCAATCCCTATCGGTATTAGATATTGGAGGGGGCAGCACAGAGCTTTTCTATGGATCTACTAATGGTCAGGTGTATGGAGGTGGAAGTAGCCAAGTAGGAGCGGTGCGGATGACAGAAGGCTATCTAACCGAACACCCCATTACAACCGATCAACAGCAAAGGATGGAAGATGTGATCAAGGATCGACTGACTCCATTAGTGAATCAGTGCCCACAAACACCTGGAATGACTCTGATAGGTGTCGGTGGGACAGTGACTACAGTGGCTGCAATGGAGCTGAAGCTTACTAAGTACGACGCCATGCAGGTAACGGGTTTTCGGCTTACTCGGCCGATGGTCCAGGACTGGCTGGCGCGTTTAATCTGGATGGACATGGATAGCCGAACGAAATTACCCGGAATGTGTCGAGGGAGAGAAGACGTGATTGTTGCAGGTGTAAGTATACTAAAACTAGTAATGGAAATGCTAACAATGGACGAGGTAGTGGTCAGTGATGGCGATCTATTGCAGGGCGCAATTTATCTGGGTAAAACAGAAATTGGTGTTGACACAGATCGGAATTTGTTTTATAATAACTCTTGTGATTAAAACACCCAGCCGGGGTGGCGGAATTGGTAGACGCTACGGACTTAAAATCCGTTGGGCGTAAGTCCGTGCGGGTTCGAGTCCCGCCCCCGGCACCAACCTATCTGATGAAACTACCGGAAAATCCGGTGGTTTTTTGTCTATATTCCCTGGAATGACATAGTCTTCGTCTGTTTTTCTTCGTTTGTGTGGCATGAGGCCACTTTTTTGCCTTAGCATAAAGGATCTGATAATCATTGGGGGAATGATGTGTGGAACGATGGATTATGCTAGTATTTGTTATTGCACTTATTGGCTGGAGAAGCTTAGCTGTAACTATCCCAGTAACCTCTATTTCTAGCGACCAGCTCCAAACAATGATGGAGAGCGCTAGTGACTTTGTGCTGATAGATGTGCGGGAGCCCATTGAGTATCAGAAAGGGACTATACCTGGGGCGATTCTGATTCCTTTACAAGAGATCGCCACAACCGAGCAATTAGCGAATCTGGCCAAGGATAAAAAAATTGTGGTGATGTGTCACAGTGGAGCCCGGAGTGCTAGGGCGCAAAGACAGTTACTAGATATGGGTTATACTAGTGTTATTAATTTAGATGGGGGAATCATAGCCTGGAAGGGGCCGATTGTTACCCAGTAGTGGAGGGAGCTTTTTCTTTGGAGACAGGATGGTCAAAAAAAAATAATTTAGAGAAGACAATTGCAGTCGGGATTCATGGGACCCCGCAATTAAAGGAGAACGAGCGGCGCCGGTTTTTAGGTTTTTTTCGTGAGCGGGTGGTTGAAGCAGTTACCTTCCGGCAAATCTCTACTAAACAAGGGGCTGAGGCCATCGCAAGAGCACTAAAACATGGGCAGGCTAATGAGTTAGTTGTTCATGGTGACGCTCGGTCGGCAGCCATGCCCGCCATTAAGCTAGCTCGCCAATATGGAGTGGACTTCACCGTTACCACCAATCCTAAATTTGTCGGCCCCGTGGCCGTAGTAGTTGTAGCAAAAACATCTGTAGATGCAGAGCGAGTTTTTGCAGAGGAGGAAGAGAAGCTATAATGGCATTAGTACATATAGTTGGGTGTAACTCATATAGTCGAGAAACTGTTGATGCTAAGGTTCGCCAGTTACTGCAGAATTTACCAGCATTTACTGAGAAAATAAAACCGGGTATTCAGGTCTTGCTTAAGGTTAATCTATTGAGTCCGACTCGCCCAGATAAAGCCGTGACAACCCATCCTGAGGTGGTTCGCGCCGTTTCTCGCTATCTATTAGAACTAGGAGCGAAGGTGTCTGTTGGAGATAGTTCTGGGGGCATAATTCCAGGCGGAAGTCGGACAAGCCGAGCCTTAGAGGTAAGTGGCATCAGGGCTGTGGTAGAGGAAGTTGGTGGGAAAGTTATCAATTTTGACGCTACCGGTGTTGTGGAGGTTTCTAATCCACGAGGAGGTTCGTGGGAGAACCTGTATGTGGCTAAACCGGTGTTAGACGCAGATATAGTTATTAGCATGCCCAAACTAAAAACCCATATGCTAACAATGTTTACTGGGGCAATTAAGAATATGTATGGCTGTGTTCCTGGATCACGGAAAGCATGGTATCATCAAATAGCACCAGGGATTGATGAGTTTAGTGATTATCTCGTTGATATTTTTTCGGTGACTAACACGCATCTAGCCATTATGGATGGTATCGTGGGGATGGAAGGGGATGGTCCTGCAGCTGGTCAACAGCGCCAGATTGGGGCATTGTTAGCAAGTGAGGATTGTGTAGCCCTAGATGCTGTCAGCTGTAAATTAGTGGGCATTCATCCCTCTAAGGTGGCAATGCTACCAAAGGCGGCCAAACGAGGTTTTGGAGTGTTAGATCCTAAGCTAGCAGATATCAACGGACCCTTTCAGCGACTACGAGTAACCGATTTTAAGAAGCGTAAGCGTGGGGTGCAACCACCTAGATTTGTCACAGAGAAAGCCCTAAGTTGGCTACAGGCTTATCCAGTGATTGATCAGGCAAAATGCATTGATTGTGATCTGTGCTTTAATTCTTGTCCTGTTAAAACAATTGAGCGTAGAGAACAAGGCTTAGCGGTTAAACCAGAGAATTGTATTCGCTGTTATTGTTGCCACGAATTATGTCCAGAAACTGCGATTAAACTACAGTCATCTCGTTTGGCCGATTGGCTGATGTCCTTATATCATCGACGCTATCGATAATATACAGAGAAAAAACCAGGCAGATAATCAACCTTTTACGCAGCTAAGTGTATCAAAATACCGAAGCATATGATAGCACTAAGGATTTGGGGAAGAACTCCTGGCCAAAACGGTATTTGTGGGTGAGGTAGTAATCCGCTATGAGATGGATACCGTAGTTTTATACCCCAAAGGGGGAAGAGATGTTTCAAACCCACTTCTAAGTCTGGAATCGTAGCACCAAATAAACCCCAGAACCACAGGTAGTGAGTGGGGTACAGGCTTCCTACTATCCATATGACACCACCAGTCAAGAGCAGATCCACAACAGCCCCAGGAAGTGATGTATAGTCATGGTGGGGGATGCTATCAAGCACAGCGTGACTAACAAAGCCAGCGATGAAGGCAACCCAGGAGGGATACCCTGCTGATGCTGTGACTGCGCCAATGGCCGCACCGGATAGTGCGTGACTGGTAACATACATGTTTAATCATCTCCTTTTTACGTAACCTAGATCGTGGAAAAATAGCTAGGCTTTATATTATCTTATGTATGATCTGGTTTTTTCCTGCTATTATTGCTCATTATATAACTGTGTCATCTGAGGGAGCCCAAGAGGAACCCACCTCTAGGGCCCCCATGTCTTTGCGTTTAAAGGCACTATTGTTCTGGTTAGCCATGAACCCGAGTTCTACGAGGATTGGATCAGTGATGTCTGGAATGTCGAAAGCGGGCCGGGGGTGAAAATCTTCGGTTCTTATGAGGAATATGGTATTTGTAAAGGAAGGTGGTATCGACCTGAGTTATTTCTTCTATAAGGATATAAAATATAGTTAATAAGAAGGAAACGATTATTTTGTGT
>SKHL01000011.1 GCA_007116995.1 Limnochordia bacterium | reverse complement strand
TTTAATCGCCCGCTCTCCCTATGATGAGATTGAATTGGCATGTAAAGAAGCCCTCAGTATGATTAAAGGGGCCTATGCCTTAGTCGTGATGACGGAGGATAAGTTAATCGGTGCGTTAGATCCCAACGGGTTACGACCTCTATCTCTCGCAAAGCTTGGAGATGGATATTGTTTTGCCTCAGAAACCTGTGCCTTCGACATAATCGGAGCGGAATATGAGCGTGAAGTACTGCCTGGGGAAATGGTTCTAATCGATAAAGATGGAATTAACTCGATCGGACTAAGTCCAAATGCGAAGCGGTCCATATGTAGCTTTGAATATATTTACTTCGCTCGTCCTGATAGTGACATCGATGGAATTAATGTGCACCAGAGTCGCAGAGAGCTAGGTAGACAACTAGCCGTTGAACATCCAGTAGAAGCAGATGTGGTGATTGGGGTACCAGACTCGAGTATCTCGGCAGCCATGGGGTATGCCGAGGAGTTAGGGCTATCCTACGAATTAGGGTTGCTTAAGAATCGCTATGTCGGTCGCACATTTATCCAGCCTACCCAGGAACTACGGGCTCAAGGCGTAAAAATGAAGTTAAGTGTGGTACGTAAAGTAGTTGAAGGCCAGCGGGTCGTAATGATTGATGACTCTATCGTTCGTGGTACTACTAGCAGTCGCATCGTCAAGATGCTGCAAGATGCAGGTGCAAAGGAAGTCCATGTTCGGATAAGCTCCCCGCCTGTTGCCAATCCCTGCTACTATGGTATTGATACCGCTGCGCGGGAGCAGCTCATTGTGGTTTGCAAGACAATGGACGAGATTCGTGAGTTTATCGGAGCTGATTCCTTGCGATTTCTAAGCGTATCAGGATTACAAAAGTCCATCGGTGAAGAAGAGCGGTTATGTCTAGCCTGTTTTACAGGTGACTATCCTACTGAAATTTATCCAGAAGAGGCAGGAGTGGGTAAATAATGAGCGATGCCTATAAACATGCAGGTGTGGATATTGAAGCTGGATATCAGGCTGTGGAGCGAATGAAAAAGCATGTAGCCAGAACAACTAGACCTGAGGTGTTAGGTGGGCTAGGTGGCTTTGGTGGCTTATTCCAATTTCCTGTACACAAGTATGCAAACCCGGTGTTAGTTTCAGGTACAGATGGAGTGGGTACTAAACTAAAGCTAGCTTTCTTAACTGGTATTCATCATACTGTCGGTATTGATCTTGTTGCTATGTGTGCCAATGATATCTTAGTGGTAGGAGCCGAGCCCTTATTCTTCTTAGACTATTTAGCAACGAGTAAATTGGATCCCAATCAAATCGAACAGATTGTTGCAGGTGTGGCTGAAGGTTGTGTCCAGGCTGGCTGTGCCTTAATTGGGGGCGAAACGGCGGAAATGCCGGGATTCTACAGCAAGGATGAATACGATATGGCTGGCTTCTGTGTCGGTGTAGTTGATCAGGATAAGATGATTGATGGGACTACCATTACCCCAGGAGATGTGATCCTTGGCTTACCAAGTAGTGGATTACACAGCAATGGGTTTTCCCTTGTTCGTAAACTCCTATTTAGTTCGGATCAGGTATCGTTAGATAATCCAGTTATTGATCAGCCCCTTAATAAGCCCTTAGGAGAAGTGTTATTGACACCTACACGTATCTATGTAAAGGCTGTCCAGGCTGTGCTTGGTGCTTGTCCAATTGCTGGAATGGCCCATATTACAGGGGGCGGGTTTATCGAAAATATTCCGCGGATGCTACCCGAAAACTGTGATGCCAAGATAGATTTAGAGACATGGCCTGTTCACTCCATTTTTTCTCTGTTACAAAAAGAAGGTAATTTAGATCTGCACATGATGTATCATACCTTTAACATGGGTATTGGATTGGTGATGGTGGTGAAAGCGAAATACGCTGAACGGGCTATAAATGTACTGAATGACGCGGATGAGGCCGTTTATATAATTGGTGAAATCATCCCTGGTGGCAAACAAGTGCAACTGGGAGGCAGATAGTAATGAAAAAAATTGCCGTTTTTGCTTCGGGGAGTGGATCGAATTATCAAGCGATTGTTAACTATATACAGTCCGATAGGGATCGCAAGCAGTGTGCCGAGGAGTTAGATGTAGCGTTGTTAGTGTGTGATAATCCACAGGCCTTGGTTCTAGAGAAAGCCGCAGGACTAGGCACGCCTAGTTTAGTGGTGGATCGCAAGATTTATCCATCAAAAGCTCGTTTTGAACAAGCAATTCTTGCAAGGCTAGAAGAGATAGAGATAGATTTTATAGTGCTTGCAGGGTATATGCGTATACTCGGCGCCACCTTATTGAATCGGTACAAAGGTCGAACCATTAACATTCATCCATCATTACTACCAGCATTCCCTGGTAAATATGCTATTGAGCAAGCGTTAGCCTATGGGGTGCGAGTTACTGGTATTTCTATTCACTATGTGGACGAGGGGATGGATACAGGACCAATTATCTATCAACAACCCATAGAGATAGCTAGAAATGAGACTGCAGAGTCGCTCGCAACAAAGATCCATCGGCTCGAACATCATATATATCCCAGAGTTGTTTATGCTTGTGTGCAAGAGCAGATTACCTTAGAGGATCATGAGGTACGTTGGAATAAAGAACTAATACTATAGCAAAGGAGTGTGGAGTATATGAAGGTACTAGTTATCGGCAATGGGGGAAGAGAACATGCTCTTTGCTGGAAATTATCCCAAAGTAAAAAGGTTACCAAGATATTCTGTGCCCCTGGGAATGGAGGTATTAGTGCGGTAGCAGAACTAGTCCCATTAGCCGTAGAGCAAATCCCCGAGTTAGTCAGCTTTGCCCGGGAAAACCAGATTGATCTAACAGTGATAGGGCCAGAAGTACCCTTGCTTCTTGGAATCGTCGATCAGTTTCAAGCAGCCGATCTTAATGTGTTTGGCCCTAATAAGTCAGCAGCTCTAATCGAGGGAAGTAAGTCCTTCGCGAAGGATTTAATGGCGAAATACCGAATTCCCACAGCAGGATATTCTGTGTTTACCAGCCAAAAAGGAGCGCTCGCGTATTTGAGTACGCAACAAGCACCAATTGTGATTAAAGCCGATGGACTAGCAGCTGGAAAAGGGGTAGTAGTCGCACAGACGATGGATGAAGCTATTACTGCAGTGAATGATGTATTTGACCAAGGCGTTCATGATAAGGTAGTAGTTGAACAGTACTTAGTGGGTGAAGAACTATCGCTGATGGCCTTTGTAGATGGTGACATGGTTGTTCCTATGGCAGTAGCTCAGGATCACAAACCTGTATTTAATCAAGACCAGGGTCCAAATACCGGAGGGATGGGGGCGTATTCTCCAGTGCCGCAGATGTCTCCATCTTTGATTAACGAAGCAGTGGAGACGATTTTGGTTCCTACAGCTAAGGCCATGATTAAAGAAGGAAGGCCCTTCACAGGGGTGCTTTATGCTGGATTAATGCTAACGTCTGATGGAATGAAAGTAATTGAGTATAACGCGCGATTTGGCGATCCTGAGACCCAGGTGGTCTTACCACGACTAACGACAGACTTAACCGATGTCCTATTCGCGTGCGTAGAACATAGGTTGGATAAGCTTGTAATTGAGTGGAGTGCTCAAGCTGCTGTATCAGTCGTCTTATCTTCACCCGGGTATCCTGGATCTTATCCTGTGGGAGCTAGAGTTAAAGGTGTTAAAGAAGCAGAGGCCGATCCAGAAGTATTAGTGTTTCATGCTGGAACAAAACTAAGTGATGGTGAATTAGTAACAGCTGGTGGACGAGTAATGGCTGTTACTGGACTCGGTGATACGATAGCAAAAAGTAAAGAAAAAGCGTATGAAGGTGTGGCTAAGCTTGGTTTTGCGGGTATGCACTGTCGTACAGATATTGGAGAGAAGGCGTTGTAGTGGATCGCCTCTGATGTCCGCTTTTTATAGGATATCAGAGGCGTTTTTCTTTACTTAGTATCACTCTCGTAGAGCACATTGGCCGCATTAAATTTGACAATAACAGCAAAAGATGTTAAGTTTAGATATATCCATAAGAGGAGTGAAGGAATTGATTGGACCTATTGATCATGTGGCTGTTACAGTAGCAGATATGGAACGTTCTGTACGCTTTTATCGGGATGTAATGGGTTTTAAGGTGTTAGGGCGCGTACAGCCAAGAGAAGGATTTACTATTGTCTGTATAGGAACGGGTAATGATGCATTCCTTGAGCTATTTCACTTTGCTAGTGGAAGCAAACCGTTAGAGTTTGAGAACAGTGATGTGGGATTGAAGCATATCGCCTTTAAAGTAGATGATGTGGAGGGTATAGCTGCTAAGTTGCACGAGCATAATGTGGAATTTACTGTGGAACCAACCAGTGCAAAAGGGGGAATTCGGGTAGCCTTCTTTAAGGATCCTGATGGAAATTTGTTAGAGATAATCCATGGGAGTTTCAATAATCTTCAGCCCTATAATCCCTAGGGTATATATAGGTAAATGTATAAAGCAGGGGACAGTCCGCGCACACTAATGAATTGCAGTGATGAGCGTGCTGTCCCTTGCTGTGTATTGTTGACTACTAAAGTGTCTAGAAAGGGTCATCCAATTTTTACCCAGATTGATAGGATACCTGTACTTAATTGTTCG
>SKHL01000074.1 GCA_007116995.1 Limnochordia bacterium | reverse complement strand
CTACTCGAACTCTAGAAATTAGACTCAATCATAATACCCCCAAAAAAATAAAAGTAAATAAGAAAGCCACCCATCCAGGGGATTACATGGGTAATTTAAATGTGGTGCTATTCACTCCTGACGATCTTAGTCTTATTAAGGGATCTCCTAATGATCGCCGTAAGTTTTTGGATTTAGAGATATGTCAAGTAAATCCCATTTATCGTAGTCTACTAGGGGAGTATCAAAAAATTCTCTATCACCGCAATGCGCTTTTGAAGGAACTTATGTATCATAAAGGGAATAGAGAACTATTGGATGTGTGGAATGAACAGCTAGTTAAATGTGGTGTTAAAATTATGGAGAAACGCTATGAAGTGATCAAACGACTCGGTTTGTTAAGTCGTTTGATGCATCGAAAACTCAGTAATGGTTTAGAAGAATTAGAGTTACAGTATGTTCCGTTCTATACATCGCAAAACAATCCTCTTCATGACACGTTTCCTATTCACTACAAAAAGAGATTTCTTGACAACTTAGCTAATACTAAAGAATTAGAATTAAAGCGGGGATACACCTTAAATGGTCCCCATCGTGATGATTTACACTTCTTGATTAATACAATGGATGTAAAGACTTACGGAAGCCAAGGACAACAGCGTACAGCAATTTTAGCTTGTCGCTTAGCAGAATTAGAATATATGCGATCAGAGATAGGCACCTTACCAGTAATATTACTCGATGATGTTATGTCAGAATTAGACAAACATCGCAAAGAGTTTTTACTGAAGCTTCTTCATTTCAAAACACAAACCATTATTACTACTACTACTCTCGATGATTTCGCTCCAGACATATTAAAAAATGCTGCTGTGTTTCATGTTAAAGCTGGTCATATACTGACGCAACACGCATAAAAGAGGTGTTAATCTTGTTTTTGCACATTGGCCAGGAAATAAGTATTCTCGTTAAAGATATAGTAGCAATTATTGATTTAGAAACCAAAGATAATTCCCCAAGCACCAAAGAATTTCTTACTGTAGCGGAGGATGAAGGATTTATTATAAGCTTGACTGAAAAGCCAAACTCTTTTATCGTTACTACAGATAAAGTGTTCTTGTCACCTATATCGGCAATGACACTGAAAAAACGTGTTAACGAGTTTCTTAAAGGGAAATTAGCCTGAATAATTGGCTGAAATTTGACAATGTCTTAAGGATATACTAGGATAGAATGGAGTTAAAACCGTGATGTATGCCTAATCACGGTTTATGTAATGTGTGAGGAGTCGAGAAAATGCCAGAAAAACTACAAGGAACATACACGGCAGAACAAATTCAGGTATTAGAAGGTTTAGAAGCTGTGCGTCGTCGACCGGGGATGTATATAGGTAGTACAAATGAGCGCGGCTTACACCACTTAGTTGTTGAAGTTGTAGATAACAGTATTGACGAAGCATTAGCGGGAGTATGTGATACAATTGATGTGGAAGTACTCGAAGACAGCTCAATTCGGGTCTGTGACAATGGTCGAGGGATTCCAATCGGAATTCATTCAAAAACAGGAAAATCCGCGGTTGAAACAGTGCTTACGGTTCTTCACGCCGGGGGTAAGTTTGGTCAAGAGGGCGGAGGGTACAAGGTATCTGGAGGATTACATGGAGTAGGTGTATCTGTAGTAAATGCTCTGTCTGAATGGCTTGAAGTGAATGTATTTACCGAAGGGAAGGAATATCAACAAAGATATGTACGCGGGATCCCGGATAAGGAATTAGAAGTTGTCGGAAACACAGATCGCACTGGAACAACGATTCATTTTAAACCGGATCATGAAATTTTTGAGACTCTCGATTTTAATAATGACACGATTACATATCGGTTACGCGAATTAGCGTTCTTAAATAAAGGAATAACGATTAACTTTTTGGATCATCGCACAGGTGAGACTTGCCAATATTTTTACGAAGGTGGCATCGTTTCATTTATTGATCACTTGAATAAAAACAAAAACTCTCTGCATAAGGAAGTTATTTACTTTGAAAGTACAGTTGAGACCACCCAACTTGAATTAGCGCTGCAATATACTGATAGTTATGCGGAAACCATATTGACCTTTGCCAATAACATTAACACCCATGAAGGTGGGTCTCATCTTGTTGGTTTTAAATCTGCAATTACTCGAACAATTAATGATTACGCTCGCAAAACAAATTTAATTAAAAGTAACGAGGAAAACTTAACAGGTGAAGATGTTCGCGAGGGATTAACAGCAATTATCAGTGTTAGACTAGCTGATCCTCAATTTGAAGGACAGACAAAAACAAAACTAGGTAACAGTGAAATTAGAGGTATAGTAGAATCTAAATTAAATGAGCAATTAGCTACCTACCTCGAAGAAAATCCGGGGGATGGAAAGAGGATTATTGAAAAATGTTTATCCGCATCACGAGCTAGAATAGCAGCAAGAAAAGCTAGAGAGCTAACTAGACGCAAGAATGCACTAGATATATCAGCACTACCTGGGAAACTAGCAGACTGCAGCTTAACGGATCCTACAGTCTGTGAGTTGTACCTAGTGGAAGGTGATTCCGCTGGAGGAACCGCAAAACAAAGTAGGAAACGTCAATTTCAAGCTATTCTACCTCTGCGGGGTAAGATTCTAAACGTGGAAAAGGCACGATTGGATAAAATCCTAGCAAATAACGAAATTCGGTCCATGATTACTGCATTTGGGACCGGTGTTTCCGATGACTTTGATCTTAGCAAGTTACGATATGGAAAGATAATAATTATGACTGATGCTGATGTGGACGGAGCACATATTCGCACATTGCTATTAACATTTTTCTATCGTTACATGCGTCCATTAATCGAAAACGGGCATGTTTACATTGCACAACCTCCTTTGTATCAGGTGAAGCAAAGAAAGAATGTTCACTACTTATTTTCGGACAATGAACTTGATAAGTTACTAGCAGAGATCAGTAGACCCTTTGAAATTCAACGTTACAAAGGGTTAGGAGAAATGGATGCTGAACAACTATGGCTTACCACTATGGATCCTGAGGGACGTACTATTCTTCAATTACGGCTAGAAGATGCCATTATGGCCGATGCGATGTTTACTACGTTGATGGGGGAGAGAGTAGAACCAAGGCGGGAATTCATTGAAGCACACGCGAAAGAAGTAACAAATTTAGATATTTAGGTACAGAAGTTTTGCTAAGGGAAGAGGTGCAGTTAAAGCATGAGCTTGCAGTTTAACGAAGGAAAAGTTGTGCCTATTAAGATAGAAGATGAAATGAAAACCTCATATATTAATTATGCGATGAGTGTAATTGTAGAGAGGGCCTTACCTGATGTACGTGATGGACTTAAACCCGTACAACGCCGCATCTTGCACGGGATGAATGTATTAGGAAACCATTATAATCGTCCGCATAAAAAGTCAGCTAGAATTGTGGGAGAGGTTATGGGTAAGTTCCATCCTCATGGTGATTCTGCTATTTATGATGCGATGGTGCGAATGGCGCAACCCTTCTCTTATCGGTACATGCTTGTAGACGGACATGGTAATTTTGGTAGTGTAGATGGGGATCCCCCAGCGGCCATGAGGTATACAGAAGCAAGATTATCACGATTAGCTGAAGCTATGCTACGTGATATTGATAAGGAGACCGTCGATTTCGTACCTAATTTTGATGAAACCGAAGATCAGCCGTCTGTAATGCCATCAAAATTCCCAAATATCTTAGTAAATGGAGCATCAGGGATTGCTGTTGGTATGGCCACTAATATTCCTCCTCATAATTTAAGGGAAGTGATTGAAGGATTAGAAATGCTCATAGATAATCCGGAGATTTCGATTCAAGAATTGACTACAGTCATTCAAGGACCTGATTTTCCTACCGGAGCAACTATTTTAGGGAGAGACGGAATTAAGAGTGCCTATGAGACTGGACGGGGTAAAGTTTTAATCCGGGCCAAAAGCCAGATTGAACAGATGAACAATGGCAAGAGTAGAATTATCATTACTGAACTACCGTATATGGTTAACAAGGCTAATTTAGTAGAAAAAATTGCTCACTTAGTTCGTGATAAGAAGGTTGAAGGTATTACCGAGTTACGGGATGAGTCAGACAAAAGTGGCATGAGGATTTTAATGGAGTTAAGAAAAGACATTAATCCTCACGTGGTGCTGAATCGACTCTACAAACATACCCAGTTACAAGATACCTTTGGGGTAATTATGTTAGCCCTAGTGGATGGAGAACCTAAGGTTTTGAATTTGAAGAAGGTACTAAGCCACTATTTAGAGCACCAAAAAAATGTAATTATTCGACGCACAAAGTTTGATCTAAACACTGCGGAGAAACGTGCTCATATTCTAGAAGGATATCGAATAGCTCTAGACAATATAGATGAAATTATAAAAATTATTCGTGGTGCCAAAAATGATCAATCGGCTAGAGAAGACTTAATGGACCGGTTTGGGCTCAGCGAAAGACAAGCAGTAGCCATTTTGGATATGCAGCTTCGTCGTTTAACTGGTTTAGAAAGAGAAAAAATTGAAGCAGAATATAATGAGGTTCTTAAAACAATAGAGCAATTGAAAGCTATCTTAGGTGATATACAATTGGTATATAATATTATAAAAGAAGAGCTCACAGAGAT
>SKHL01000121.1 GCA_007116995.1 Limnochordia bacterium | reverse complement strand
TGTAAACAGCATCGGTGGGCACACTGGCCGCTGGGTTGTTTCTACGAGTTAAGGTTTTCATTTATGAACCTCCCAGATTTAAGATCATTCCATATAGAAGACGTGTTTGGAAATGACTATGAATACAATGGCCAAAAACGCTGCAATCACACCAAAGTATAACCACGTCATGGCAACACTCACACCATAGATTCCTCTACTCCACGCAGCATTGGAAATCAAGTTTACCAGTGCATTACCTGGAGCAGTAAATGAGTCTACGATAATGTAAACCATATTTGTCAAAAACAATGGGGAGATCAGTGGGAAGGTAATCTTCCAAAAACTCTCCCAGCCTGTTGCGCCTTCGATCTTTGCTGTCTCAAACAAAGAAGATGGAATGCCTTGCAGCCCAGCTAAAAAAATCAAAATAGGAATTGCCGATGCATTAATAATATCGGGAATTCTGTTGACAGCCGTTACGATATAAATAATAAAGTCGGGCGGCATCCGTAACTCCATCATCACATTAATAACCGCTCGAGAACTGGAAATGGCATCTTCTTGCTCTGACACATACTCTAACATCCCGTGAAGAATATCTCTATTCTCTAATTGGACTATGACACCCGCAGTCAGAATTACCGGCAAGAAGAATACTATGCGAGCTAACAGCCGACCTTTAAAGTTTTGGTTTAACAGACTAGCCGCAAAAAAGCTGAACACTATTACAGCAGGAATATCTGTTAAAATCCGGATAGTAGTTTCCGTAAACACTCGGACAAAGTTCGGATCTACCCGGAGTGCGTAATGAAAGTTATCCCAGCCCACATGATGGAGTTGAAACCCGTGGGGGGTTACTTCAAGATCACTTAGGCTAAAAACTGCCGCTTGAATCATAGGACCTAAGAAGAATAGAAGGAACCCGATAGTAAACGGTGCCGTAAAAAGCAATCCCCAGAGCGCTCGCTTGCGTGTTAGAGTTAACCGAGGCTTTAGATTAGTATTCATTTCCTTCCTCCTCTACAATAATGAAGTCTTCTCCACCAACTACCAGGCCATTGACTTCAACGGAGTGCTTGTTATAGTTAACAATGATCCCAAGCCCCTTTTCATAAACCGTTTGATACACATTTTCACCTAGTCGCTGATGATATATAATCCTTTGACCTATAACATCCTTCAACACTGAGTTGACAGTTTCATAAACATCCGTAGCAAACGGAAGCCAATCGCGATAATCCAAAGCATATAGATTAGCAAAGTCGGTCGTCATCACTTCGTAACTTGGAGCATAGCTCCCAATAAAGTAAGGATAGGATCCTGATTCCAAGGTTTTCAAGAGAGCTTGTTGCCAACTACCAGCTAGGTTTATGGGTGTGCCAGCATAGTCGATAAACCCACGCACTACCATCTGATAGAAGGGAATCTCTTCGTTAAACAAGTTACGCATGCTACTACGCACTGGTATATTAAGAATTGAATCAGCGTAGGGAAGAGCATAAACATTTCCATGATCAACCATGATTTTTAACTGCTGGTCACGCATTTTCTGCATCTGATCCTCAATGAGTCCAACAGATTCTACTCTGTCCACAACACGGTCTAAATCGTAACGAAAGTCCGAGTTGACTTCTCTAGCCATGTCAAAGAGAGAAATGAAACCAATGTCATAGCTTTTATAAGCTTCTAAGAAGCTATCAACTAATGGTCCTACTGTGCTAGGGGAAATCACATATTTGTACAATCGATTCATGCGCACAAAGGAAGATATTTCATACTCAAAGCTTCTTGCTACTAATCGATTAAGGAATCGCGATCCATCTTGCCGTGGATTAAATGCATTAAATGCGGTATTACGATACACATTCAAGAGTCCAATACTAGGATACAATTCGAATCCATTCTGTTCCATAAACCGATTCAGATCCATCAATTGACTTTGATTACCTACAACTCGTTCAAGTCTAGCTGCATCTGGATAGTTATGTCGGACACCACCATCTAACCAACCATTGTACTTGAGTTTAATGTTGCTAATTCCATTAGCAATCAACTCATTGACAATCTGCTTTGATTGATCAAATGTGGTTAACGGATAGATAACATCACGAGAAACTCCCAAAATCGGTTGTCGTTTATCAATAGCACCAATTAATTCTAGGAAGAAGGGAATATTCTCCTTTGCTGGCTGTCGCTCTAACTGATAGCGATCGACTAGATACTGTTGATAATAATTAGCCATACCCACATAATTGGCCTTATCACCGGATAAGAAGCAATAGCGGACTATGAAATCTCCTTGGTAAGCTCGACTTTGGTATGCGGGAACTTGCCCTGCACCTTCTAAATCGATAACTCCACTAGGCATGGTAGTGAATTGTGCATATACCCTGTTATAGTTATCGGTTTTCTCAGAGATATCGGCTCTGATTCGAGCTAACGCAGCCCCCTCTTCAATAATAGCAAGGAAAGCATTGTCTCCGTTCTTCATTCCAAAAACTGGTAAACGGATAATTTCCGGATGTATTTGCCTTTCATCTTGGGTATCTAATGTGTTATCTCGACCAAATACTGATTCGTTATATGCCGATGCATAGGTGCGTTTATTATTGTGATATATTAGTGCACCTGACCCATCGGGAATCAACATATACCCGTCTGTATCCGTATTCGCTGCCCCAAAGTATTCAAGCACCCCTATACTCAATATTGGGAAAGTATGCTTCTGCCCTATACGATCCTCAACATCAATAGGATACTCCACTTCACTGCTGGGAACTCGGACAACAAAATGAGGTCCATCGATCCGATATTCAATAGGAACCTTAAAAATCTCCAAGTTAGGCAACTGAGGATCTAAATTATTCTTGAGATGATCCTCCCCAGCTTCAATTGGTGTGTACCCTGCGCTGGTAATGATCTCCTGCAGATCCTGCATGACAAAACGAGGTATATCCTTTAGTACAAAGGTAGGAGTATCAATAAGATGAACCACATCACTATAGCGAATGTCATCAATCCTATCCAGATCTAAGCGATGACCTTGAATCTTGTAAACTAAACGCCAGAGGATATCCGTATATTCTCGTTCGTATCGACTATTTGAGTTGCGGAGTTCTCTCTCTAACCTGTCTTTTTGAGCTGTAAGCTCCTCTGTGCTGTTGCTGGCAATCGCTTGCTCAACTTCAGCTAACTCCATCCGTATACCCACTAAGCGTTCCTCTAGCTCGACAAAAGTGGGATTTAGAACTTTAACCGTATAATCTCCAAACAAACGGTCCTTGTTAATACCTGGCAGGGATACTCGAGGGGCATCCCCAAGTGGTGCTAGCTTGATGAGATCATATTGATCCAATACATCCTTACGATCCCGTTCCCGCTCGACATTGTCAATAATTAGGTTGTATAACCGAGACGCCTCGATCATATGGGGAACATAGTGCTCTGGACGCCATTCTTCTACAATTGCGTAGTCTAATCGGACCCCTTGATCTAGAGGCGTGATTTCAAACTGATTGTAGTTAATACTATAACGAAAGTTGTTCTTTTGCACACGATTAGGATCTTGAGTTATGGTAACTTGACTACTTAACCGCTCCAGTACACGACCCCGATCGCGATGTCGGTCTTGTGGATTTGTAAACCACTTGACATCACCAGCCTTATCCTCCACAGCCAATTCGGTAGTCTGAGGATTCAAGTATAGTGTTAAATATTCATTCTCTGCAATAACATCGAAGCCCTCTAATTCAGCACTAACGGTCAGACTGCCCGCCAATAGTAGGCTCAGCACCATCAGGCCAATTAGAGCGTTCTTAAAGACTAATTGTCGGGTATTCAATATCAATCTCTCCCTTTGTCATAATGAAACAGAACACTGTGTCCATCGGTTCAATCGTCATAGCCTAAAGGCAAATTCTGTATATAACTCCTGAACAAACCGTAGCATTCTATCGAGTACGTTAAAGAATAACAGGCCCACAAAGAGAACCGTACCCATTCCAACGATAATGGCAATACTGGTTAACATCGTTTTTGTCATATCATAATCATGAGTAATCATGGTGCCTAAGAACAGTAATGCTCCTGACCAAAATACTGATACTGACAAGAAGAAGTAATAAAAAGTACCTTCTGGTGCAGTCATATAGTTACTCAATACCGTCACCGGGATGTTGATGATAATTAACGGGGTAAGAGCATATGCGGTAGCTAAATATATATCTTTAATCGTACCCTTACCATCCATCAACGTGGTCAATCCCCAGTTAACCATACACCATAACATAAAGGGCAGAACAATACTGGTGATTTCTACAACTATATTTAGATGATCGGCCCGGTTGTAATTGAAAATAAACCCGGCATATTGACGATTAAACACAAAGGAGATAATCACCATAAATAATAGAAATGTAGCTCCGGAAACGGTCCCTCGTTTTTCAAACTTCAAATCCCAAAAGCCATCGTATGGATGGAATATAACATGAAGGGAATACCAGAGAGAGCGTCCTGTATCTCTCAGATAAGCAAATATTCGATTTTGCTGTACGCGATCACTAGCAATTGTAGCGGCGACTTCCGTATTACTCCATCGCTTGTGTAATTTGGCACCTAGGTTAAACTTGGAATAGAAGTAGATTCCAAGAACAATCAGCAGTAGGGAAGTCATTATCGCTCCGAAATTATCCCCAATTAGCTCTCGACGATAGCGATCATAGGCCCTAGAGTAACCATGGCGGTTATTCCCAAGTCTAAAGTACTGCATAGCCTCTTCATAACGCCATTGTAAGAACAAGGAATGGCCAATACCCGTGTAGGCTAGCTCATAGTTAGCGTTACGCGCTAACACTTCTTCCCATAAGGCCGTAGACTCATCATATCGACCAAGATTGTAGTAAGCGATAGCAGAATGAATTAATAAGGCATATTCTGTCGGATTAAAGATAGTTATTCGATTGGTCCTGTTATCAAGAATTAATAATTGATCATCAAGGGCTCCTAGAGCTGTTGGACTTATTGATAATCCAACACCTTGTCCGATACCACCAAAGATATACAATAAGTTTCCATTGGTATCATAGGTAAATACTCTACCACGACGGCGGTCAAGGACACTATACATACCCTCTTGGCGATTCACTATATCCACCAATACGGAAGGACCAGTGATCTGGGTACCCCAAGCAGGAACCCGGACATCACCCATAGGAGCAAAATTACCTTCACGCCGTAGGACATCCCCACCTGATGGGTTTAAGCGGCGAATTCGTTGATCTACCGAAATCTGACCACCAGATACTGTAGTGTATATGAACCCACGGCGATCTAGATCCATATTACTATATTCTGTTGGTAAGAATAACGACATTCGTTGCCGTTGAGCATCGGATGCGATTTGACTCCAAAAGTAATCTATTGCGTTCGGAGTCACACGAGGAGCTCCCATAAAAGTCCTGAAATTCCCATCAATGTCTAACTCAAGCAGACCTTCAAATAGACCTTCTACTATAACATAGATTCGATTGGCCTGGTCAACCGCAATCTTCCGAGCACGAAAACGGAAATGATCTGGAAAGGCACCTTCTATGTCTGACTGCGGTTCACCGATTTCCATCACAAACTGTCCAGCTTCGTCTAAACGAATGATCCGATGGTTGTCTCGGTCAGCGATGAACATATGACCCTGTGGGGTCACAAAAATACCATGCGGATTATTAAATCCATCCATCTGGCCGTCTCGCTCAAATTCCTCGTAGACATCCATCAAATTAAACTGCGCATCTGTACGAATAATTCGATTATTACCGGAATCAACAATATAAACTGTATTATCTGGAGCTACATGTAAGTCTTGCGGATTTGATAATTCTCCCACACCTAGATCTGTACCATGCAACACCTGTGTCGGTAAATATGGATCCGGTGCTGGAACTGATTCGGACCAAAAATCATAGGTATAACTCCTATACATTGTTGCATCTGCTTGATTGGCACTAATGGCAAATAACAAAGCAAATAAAAATAGTACCATAGTAATCCCATTCTTAAATTTCAAATCATTCCCTCCTAACTAGACAAATACCCATCTGCCTTAAACCTAAAACTACGATATCTTGTGCAATATATCATACAAATAGTCTGCACGTTGCCCACCAGATTTCCCATAAACTGATAGGATTCCCCCTTTGTCCGATTTTGGTTTGATGCACACTAAAAAGATTAATTCACCGAAAGTTAACTAATTCCTTCTAAAAAAGGTAAAAACAATAAGGATAAATAATATATCCTACGAATCTCCTTTCTTACAAAATGAATCTGCAATATTACCAGGGAGTTTAGACAAATTTTTTTCACTATGACACCATCATTAGATTCACTACGAAGCCGATTCTTCTAGATAGCCTTTTTTGATACCCTGTTACCTTCTATACTTTATCGTCAAATCCTGCTATCAAATATAAACATAGTATAACTCCGTTACATTTTTTATTAGAGCATGTTAAAAAAAGCCTAGTAGGTAACCCAGAAAAGGGAAATACACCTAGGCAAAATATAATAGAATGGAAGTAACAAATTCACCATATCCCTATAAGCGAGGTACTGCCCCAGCATTTCTCTGTGGTGTTCACACTTTCTGATATCACAGGAGCTCCTTAAGGTATGGTACTATACATTCATCTCTTTAATTAATTGAACATAAGGCGGGACATAGACTTGATTGTCCCGAACTACACACCCAGTTAATCGCGCAGCTGCTTTCAGTTCCGAACATTTACTACAACTAACACATACCTTTTTCCCTACCATCTCACCCTGATTAATAATATCATTGGCAAAATCTGGATAGGCAAAGGCCTGCCGACCAAACCCAAGTACTTTTGCCCAACCAGCCTTTGCAACTCCAGCGGCCACTTGCGGCGCATAATGCCGCAACCAGCTGTAGCCAGTACCGACTATAACCATGTCAGGTACCACTTCTTGAAGCTCTCTGGCTAAATGGATCATTCGATTTACACCAATTAGTGGATGTTCTGGTGCTGGATATCCCCGCTTCGTTGGTTGGTCATAGGGCCGCGATAGGTGGGGCGCTAAATAGGGTGTACTTGCAGTAATATTGATCATGGATAGTCCTAGGTTGTGTAATTCCGCTACCAACTGTTTAGGCTCTGTCAGATCAATATGGCCTTGAACATCGGTTCCCCAACCATAGGGATAGTTTACCGCATCATAGCTGTTAAGCCTAACTGTGACTTCAATATCAATCTGTTGATCCTTAATCTTACGAATGATGTTCTTTACTAGTCGTGTCCGATTTTGATAGCTTCCCCCAAATTGCCCGGATCGAGTATGGGCACCAAGATTTTCACTAATTAAATAGCGATGGCAGCTTTTTATGTCCACCGCATCAAACCCCGCTTGCTTCGCTAAAAGCGCGGCTTTCACCATATCATCTTCAAATTCCAATAGCTCTTCATCCGTAACTATAGCCTTGTCAGGATCCACCTTAGCTTTGCGGTCTAGCTCTTCTTCGTGCACTACAATAATCTTATTGTTACCATACCGACCTGCGTGGGTGAGCTGCAAGACGAGATATGGGTTTATTCCGTTGGTCTCCATTGCTACGTTCCTAGTTTTATCCACTAGTTGGGTAAAGGCATTAAGAGTGCTCTCATGTATATGTAATTGGCTAGGCTTACCCCGACCCTTATTACTTACAGCTACGGCCTCAAACCAGATCAAACCGCAGCCACCCTGGGCATATCGGATATATCGTCGTTCTGTTAACTCACTAGGACTACCATCAGGAAGACTATCACACCCTTCCATGGGCTGAATCGCCAAACGATTGGGGATCTGTCCATCTCCAACTGAAACTGCTTCCTGCAAAACACTTAAGTCCGACTCTAAAGGAAGATCCAGCCCAAGCTTAACTATGTCCTGCTCTAAATCGGAAAAACTTCGGTAGTTAAATCTATACCGTTCCATTTGTCACCATCCATTTCTCATTTTCATAAATGGGTTACCCCACATTCTACATTCGTACCATAAGGATTACTACTAACTATAGTCTCTCCACATTACCTTATTCGCTCTACAATTTGGATTTGCCTGCAAAAAAATAGACTTAGCCATAAAGCTATAAGGTCTATCCTGATCTATCTATTTTCACTAGTGTTGCATAACTCAACCCAACACTACATCCTAAAAAAACCTTGCGGAAGCAAGGTTTTTCTTGATGGCATAGTTCCCCATAATAAGCGGATTTAGTAGCAAAATCACTCTCTATTAACGAAAAAATAACATGTATCATCTACTTTTGAAGGTTCTCCATCGCTGCTGCTACTCCAGCACCTACCGGCGCTTGGTAACCATTGGTTTTTAACACACTTTCCAACGCAGATAAGAACAAAACAACATTCCGCTGATTACAAGAATAACCCATTAATCCCACTCGCCATACCTTACCTTTAAATGCACCTAATCCACCACCTATTTCAATCCCATACTGCGCAAGTAGCTGCTTACGTACAGTAGCATCATCAACATAATCAGGAATGGTAACAGCGGTTAACTCAGGTAGCCGGATATCCTTATCTACTAAGAGTTTTAAGCCCATGCCCTCTAACCCTTTTTGTAGTGCGCCTCCTAACGTCCAGTGACGAGCATAAACATTCTCAAGACCTTCCGCTAGGATTAAACGCAAGGTTTCTCGCAAGGCATAATTCATTGTGATGGGAGCCGTATGATGATACAAGCGTTCATTTCCCCAGTAGTTCTGAATCATAGAAAGATCAAGATACCAACTTTGAACTAGTTGTTTCCTGTTTGCGATCACAGCAGCGGCCTTCTGGTTAAAGGTAACCGGAGCCAGTCCAGGAGGTGCACTAAGACACTTTTGTGTGCCGCTGTAACATGCATCAATTCCAATTTTATCAATACCTACTTCGATTCCTGCTAACGAGGTGACAGCATCGACCACCAACAAGGCCTCGTGTTCATGAACGATTTGGGAAATCTCGGCTAATGGCTGCAAAACTCCGGTAGACGTTTCTGCATGGACTAAGGCTACCAGTTTAACTCCAGGATGCTGTTGAAGTGCGGCCTTGACTTGGCTAGGTTCGATGGCCCTACCCCATGGAGCCTCAACGGTGATTACCTCGGCACCACATCGCTTAGCAACATCGACCATTCGTTGGCCAAATAATCCTTTGACACCTACAACCACCTTATCCCCTGGCTCGATCAGATTAACGAAGACCGTCTCCATACCTGCACTACCGGTTCCTGACATGGGTATTGTTAGCTGATTTTCTGTCTGAAAGACTTGGCGCAACATATCCATTACATCATTCATCACACCAAGAAACTGCGGATCTAAATGACCCAATAATGGAGTTGCCATGGATCTCAGCACTGTTGGAGCCACATCGGACGGCCCAGGTCCCATAAGAATGCGTTGTGTCGGATTTAATTCTGAATACATATAATCATCTCCTATGTACTAACTTGAGTTTGTTACATAAATTCATGAAAACTCTCCAGAACTCCTTTAAAATGACAAGAACTTAAATAACTTTCCGCAATGCGAAACAATGCCAAAGGAAAGTTATTTATTTTTCTACAGAAGGAAAACCTATTAAAACAAAGAAACTATAGCATCATTACCGATGCAATTGGCGCAAGAGTCTAATGCTATTTGTGTATCAGTACGCCAACTGTGTACTGATCAAGAACCAGATTATTGGTGTCCGTCCATCTGGCTGATCATGGTGTCATTGCTGAAGCGTAGTTAGCGGCTGTCAAAGCTTTTAGTCATATCGTTAATTAAAACCGACAGTATTGTTTTTTTACGCGAAATTAGCTTAAAATAGTACGAATCACCCTCAACAATGCTTACCTTTTGTGCTATACTAAGATTCAACGTAGACCCCCATGTTGCCGAACAACCATTGGCATCACCCTCGAATAAACAAAAATGAAGTTCAATACACATGGGCACGGGATACAACTAACGGTTATTTTCAGATTAGAAATCCTATTTTTCCAACTGGATCTCTAAAGTAAAATCTATATCTGATATGTACACTAAACGAGGAAGGTGTTGGCCAAAAATGCATAGAGACAACATGAAAATAGGATTGTTAGGATTGGGCACTGTAGGGTGCGGTGCAGTAGAGATAATCCAGAAGAACCAAAGAGATATAAAGGGAAAGACGGGCACAGACATCCAAGTAACCAAGGCCTTAGTACGAGATCTGAATCAACCGCGCTTAGTTCCCATCGAGGGCATTGAGTTAACTACGAATCCTCAGGCCGTCCTAGCAGACCCAGAGATAGATATAATTGTGGAAGTGATGGGAGGAGTAACACTAGCGAAGGATTATATCATCCAGGCCTTGCAGAATGGTAAATATGTCGTTACGGCCAATAAGGATCTATTAGCCCAATATGGGAAAGAATTGTTTGAGATAGCCAGTTTGGTAAAACGCAACATCTATTATGAAGCTAGTGTCGGTGGAGGGATACCCCTAATTCGCCCATTTAAACACTGTTTAGCTGCTAACCGGATTAAAAGTGTCATGGGAATTATAAATGGAACAACGAACTTCATTCTCACTCAAATGAGCGTGGCCGAGAAGGAATTTAAAGATGCATTAGAGGAAGCGCAAGCGAAAGGATTTGCTGAGCAAGACCCATCATCAGATTTAGAAGGACGCGATGCTGCTTATAAGCTTGCTATCCTATCGTCTCTCGCCTTTAATAGCAAGATAGATGTATCGAAGGTCTACACGGAAAGCATCACCAAGATCAGTCTACGTGATATCATGTATGCCAAGGAACTAGGCTTCGCTATTAAGCTATTGGCTATTGGCGAAGAGACGGACGCTGGACTATCGTTACGAGTTCACCCTACTTTAGTACCAGAGGCCCATCCTTTAGCTACCGTTCACAATGAGTTTAATGCACTCTATCTACAGGGAGATGCAGTGGGAGAAGTAATGTTTTATGGTCGTGGTGCTGGTTCTCTGCCCACCGGGAGTGCTGTGGTATCAGATATCATCGATGTAGTCCGCAATATCAACCATCAGGTGGATAATGGCATTCTAGAGACCACCTTCCCAAGCAAGCCCCTAGTTCCCATGGAAGAGAAGGTATCTAGGTTCTATGTGCGCATGAAAGCCACCGACGAGCATGGAGTATTTGGTAGTGTGGCCACCGTCTTCGGAGATGAACAAATCAGTTTGGATATGATCTTACAAAAACGACGGGATTTCAATGTAGCCGAGATCGTACTAGTTACCCATGATGTGAAGGAAGCGCAATTTAACCGAGCCCTGTGCAAGATCCAATCCTTAGTCAGTATTAGAAATCTCAGTAATGTAATTCGTGTCTTAGAAAGGAGTTAGGCCCATGAACTGGACTGGTTTAATCAACCGCTACCGAGATTTTCTTCCTGTAACAGATACCACACCAGTTATCACCTTACACGAAGGAAACACCTTACTATTAAAAGCCGATAATCTACGGGACAAGCTTAATTTGGATCTTGATCTCTATCTAAAATTTGATGGTCAAAATCCCACCGGTTCCTTTAAAGATCGGGGAATGACTATGGCTGTAACCAAAGCCGTTGAAGCGGGATCAGAGGCCATTGTCTGTGCTTCCACAGGTAACACCTCAGCTTCTGCTGCAGCCTATGCAGCTCGAGCAAGAATCAAGTGCCTTGTATTGATCCCGCAAAATGCCATTGCCCTTGGAAAGTTAGCCCAAGCTATCGCCTATGGGGCACAAATACTCGCCGTTGAGGGCAATTTTGATGATGCACTCACTTTAGTGAGGGCTATCTCCGAAAAGCACCGTATTACCTTGGTAAACTCGATCAATCCTTATCGGATCGAAGGTCAAAAAACAGCAGCCTTTGAGATTTGCGAGCAATTAGGTGCTAATCCCGACTATCTAGCAATTCCTGTAGGGAATGCGGGCAACATTACTGCCTACTGGAAAGGGTTTAACGAATATAAAGAAAAGGGAATCACGAATGCACTTCCCACCATGCTAGGATTCCAAGCCGCTGGGGCCGCACCTATTGTCCACAAGAAAATTATCACAAATCCAGAAACAATTGCCACAGCCATTCGCATTGGCAATCCGGCTAGCTGGCAAAAAGCAGAAAAAGCCCGCGATGATAGCAGTGGATTAATCGATCTTGTTACCGATGAAGAAATCCTAAGCGCTTACCAATTATTGGCAAGTCAAGAAGGTATCTTTGCAGAGCCAGCATCAGCTGCAAGCATCGCAGGTGTGATTAAACTAGCAAAAGCCAACTATTTCCGCCCCGGGAGCAAATTAGTTTGTGTCCTAACTGGAAATGGTTTGAAAGATCCAGATACGGCTATTTCTGTAGGATTTCAACCAAAAGTAGTTGCAGCTGAGTTAACGGCGATTGAGAGAGAAATCCTTGGTTAGGAGGGCACCGTGATGAAAATAAAACTAAAGATTCCCGCGACAACAGCCAACCTAGGCCCAGGTTTCGATACCCTGGGCCTTGCTTTGGATATATTTAACACGATTGAAATGGAAGAGCTTCGTTCCGGCTTAGAAATACTGATTACGGGTGAGGGTCTTGGTGAATTACCGACTAACGAGAAGAATTTAGCCTATCAAGCGGCCCACCAGGTTTTTCAGAAAGCGGGATCTGCTCCAACGGGGTTGCGGATCACTCAAAATAATCAAATCCCCTTATCAAGAGGATTAGGTAGTAGTGCAGCAGCTATTGTTGGTGGATTACTCGCTGCCAACAAGCTCCTTGGTAATCTTCTTACTCACCAGCAATTACTAGATATGGCAACAGAGATGGAAGGTCATCCTGATAATGTGACACCAGCCTTCCATGGAGGGCTTGTTGTTGCATGTATGCATAATGAAACAGTAAAATTTGCCGCCATTAAACCCCCAAAACCCCTATGGGTGGTTGTGGTTATTCCCCAGTTCCACTTAAGTACCAGACGAGCTCGGACCATATTGCCAGAGTGTATATCCATGACAAATGCTACCTTTAACTCATCGAGAGTGGCCTTGATGGTACATGCCTTTCAAAGCGGGGACTACTCCTTATTACAATGGGCCTGCGATGACAGGCTACACCAACCCTATCGTGCACAGCTCATTCCTGGCCTACTCCAAGTGATCGATGCAGCCAAGCAAGGAGGAAGTCTCGGTGCAGCTCTAAGCGGGGCTGGTCCTACAGTGATTGCTTTTGCCGTCAGCCAACCGGACAAGGTCGGTGCAGCTATGCAAGAGTGTTTCAAACAACACGGTGTTGATAGTCAAGTAATTATTACTCAAATCAATACTACGGGTACCGAACAGCTAGAGTGCCTGGGCTAACTGTTTTACAAAGGCGTGCACCTCTTTGTTTATCTCTTGCTGTCCCTGAGCGTTTAGCACATCTTCCATCACCTTAATGATCGCACTGCCCACTATGACTCCGTCTGCGTGTGCTTTTAGCTTGGATACTGCATTGGGAGAACTAATGCCAAATCCTATAGCAGTAGGAATCTGTGTGTTGCTCTTAACATTCTTCAGAAAGTCCCCTAACTCAGGAGGGAAGTTGTCTCGTTGACCAGTGACTCCCATGGAAGAGATACAATAGATAAATCCCGATGCATCTGCAACAATTGACTGTACTCGCTGCGATGATGTCGGTGCTACCAACGGAATAAGGGATATAGGCAGTTGCATCTCAGCCAAAATATTCCTTAATTCAGTGCGTTCTTCCAACGGAAGATCGGGAATAATTAATCCATCTACACCACTTTGATAGCACTTCCTTAAAAACCTGGGAATTCCATACTGTAATATCGGATTATAATACACCAAGAAAGCTAAGGGAATTTGGGTCTTACTGCGAATCCGACTAACAGTCGCAAACACACTATCAAGATTGGTGCCGCTTTCCAGTGCCCGTCTGGTGGCTCGTTGAATCACGGGACCATCAGCTAATGGGTCGGAATAGGGAATACCTAATTCCACGATATCAGCTCCAGCATCTTCCATAGTCATGACTAACTGTTCTGTTAGTTCAAGGCTGGGATCTCCGGCTGTAATATAGGTAATTAACGCTTTCTTTTTCAATTGCCTTAAGCTTGTTAGCCGATAATCAATCCTACTTAATATGGGTTTGTTTTTCATTAAACTGAACCTCCTAGGGCCTTAGCCACTGTATGCACGTCTTTATCACCACGACCAGATAAATTAACAATCACAATCTCGCCTGCCTCAGTTTGGGGCATTAAGGTGTCTAGATAGGCTAAGGCGTGGGCACTTTCTAAGGCTGGAATAATTCCCTCTATGCGACATAGTTGTTCTAACGCTACCAAGGCTTGTTGATCAGTGACTGCCACATACTTAGCACGCTTGCTCGCATGTAAAAAGGCATGCTCAGGTCCAACACCAGGATAGTCTAACCCAGCTGAAATAGAATGAACAGGAGATATCTGTCCGTCCCTATCCTGCAACAAATAGGTCAGCATCCCATGGATCACACCCACAGAACCCCTGCTAATCGTCGCGGCATGTTTGGCAGTCTCCAAACCCAGTCCCGCTGCTTCCACTCCAATAAACTTTACCTCTGTATCCTGGTAGAATGGATAGAATAGCCCCATTGCATTACTTCCGCCACCGACACAAGCAACTAGGTAGTCTGGTAATCGTCCTTCAGCCGTTAAAACCTGTTGGCGAGCTTCGTCTCCGATGATCCGTTGAAAATCACGGACCATGATAGGATAGGGGTGGGGCCCAACCACCGAACCAATCACATAAAAGGTGTCTTCTACATTACCAACCCAGTCCCGAATTGCCTCATTCGTTGCGTCTTTTAGTGTACATGTTCCTGATGTAACCTGGTGGACTTTTGCTCCTAATAAGCGCATTCGAAAAACGTTCAGAGATTGCCTCTCAATGTCTTCTGCACCCATATAAACCTCACAAGGAAATCCAAACATAGCACAGACTGTGGCGGTGGCCACTCCATGCTGGCCTGCGCCTGTTTCGGCTATGATTCGCTTTTTACCCATTCGCTTCGCTAACAAGACCTGACCAATCACATTATTTATCTTATGCGCTCCGGTATGGTTGAGATCCTCCCGTTTCAGGTAAATCTTGGCTCGCCCAAATATCCTTGTTAAATTCTCTGCAAAGTACAAAGAAGTAGGACGCCCAGAGTACTGGTTTAAATAGTACTTATACTGCTGTTGAAATTCTTTACTAGCCCAGGATTTGGTATACTCCTGTTCTAGTTGAACTAAGGCATTCATTAACGTTTCAGGAACAAATTGTCCTCCAAACTGTCCAAATCGACCAGCTAACACCGAGTTACTCATGTATAACTCCTCACCTTCTCAATAAACTCTTTCATTTTCCAAAAGTCTTTTACTCCTTGGGTTTCAACTCCACTGCTGACATCAACAACATCAGGATTGATAGTAGCAATGGCCTCTGATACATTTTCTGGATTCAATCCTCCAGCTAAAACAAACGAAGCAGACATAACTGTTGCCGGTATACGACTCCAATCAAAGGTCCGTCCTGCCCCTGGCGTGGCACTATCGAGCAACACCCCATCCACCTGATAGGAAGACACTGTCCTAAGGCTGTCTGGTCCTAGGACAGAAAAGACCTTCCAAACTGGCATTTTAAATCCCATACAGTATTGGGGAGATTCATTGCCGTGAAACTGTAGCACATCTAAGCTACAGCCAGCTGCTATCTCCTGCACCTGGTCTTGCTCACTATTGACAAATACTCCAACCTTCCTAACTCCCGGGTGTAGATAAAAACACAGCTCTTCTGCTTGCTCGATGCTGACCTGCCGTTTGCTAGCTGCAAAAATAAATCCAACATAGTCGGGCATTAATTGGTTTACATAGTAGATATCCTGGAGCCGAGATAATCCACAAATCTTTACTTTAGTCAACTATCTCACCCCTTAATAGCTGAATCTGTCGCCCCATGGATTTTGATCTCATTAAGCTCTCACCGATTAAAACTGCATCAACACCTAACTCCTCTAAATAACACATATCAGCCCGGGTATAGATACCACTTTCACTAACTAC
>SKHL01000244.1 GCA_007116995.1 Limnochordia bacterium | reverse complement strand
TGAGGTGATGTTTAGGTTTAAGACAGGAGCCGAGGTTGTTGAGGGGATGGGGGAGTGGCGGTGATTCAGAGTGGGAAGTGGTACTCGGAGTTATCTATTTAACGTGAAGCGGTAATAATAGTTCTAGAACAATCAGAAACCAAAGAAGCAGGAAATTCCAGTCCTATGAGGAATTAGGGAGATGACAGCTCATACGTGTTGTAGTGTGATTAGCTAACTCTGTAATAAAGAAAAGAGGAAATTACATTGGGTATTAGACTCGCCGATGTGGCTAAAGCAGCAGGGGTATCTCCGGCTACGGTCTCCCGGGTGCTAAATAATAGAGGGAATATCGCAGAGGAAACGAAGTCGAAAGTGATTTCTGTGGCCTTGGAGATGGGGTATCAGCATAAGCCGGCGAGCCATGCTGAGGATTTAGCGGTAAAACGCATCGGTGTTTTGAACTCCCGCATTCCTGACTTGTTTGGCAACGTATTTTATGGATCGGTTTTAGATAGTCTCAATGAAGTGGTGGCACCCCATGGGTACCAGCTAGTCTCCCACAGTCTACCAGGTGATTTTTCCAAGGATTGGCAGCTTGTACGGCAGCTTATACAAAGTAAGTATTCGGGTTTGGCTTTTGTAGGTCAGTGGAACAAAGATCGAGAAACCATAATAGCAGCAAGAAATGGTGGTATACCCTTAATCTTGATAGACAACGATCTCTGGTCTGAAGGGGTCGACTGTGTAGCTGCTGATAACGAGAGCGGGATTTCCTTGCTTGTGGATCAACTGGTGGAATTAGGGCATCACCGCATAGCTTATGTTTCCGGTCCTCTTTCTCATAGCTCTCTCGAACAACGATATTCGGCTTTTCAGCAGTCTTTAGTAAAGCACGATTTAGACAGAAATCCCGATTTGTTTTCAGTCATTGAAGCGTACAATTATGCCGGTGGATCTGAAGGTGTCTGTCGAATTCTAGACACAGTGGATAGGTTGCCTACTGCGGTAGTTGCAGCCAATGATGAACTGGCTATCGGTGTTATGCGTGCCTTGCATGATCGGGGCTATCGAGTTCCTGATGACATTTCGGTCACCGGTTTTGACAATGTGGAGATTAGTAGACATTATGTACCCTCTTTAACTACTATATCTGTAGCCAGGGATGAAATGGGTTCAATTGCTGGTAGGCGGTTATTGCAGTTGATTGACGGGGATTATTTCAAGCCAGTCAAGATAATAGTCTCAGTAGAAATGCACTTACGGGATTCAGTTGGTGAAGCCCTACAGAGTAATATCTGTAAGATAAAACGCTAAGCTGAAAGGCTTAGCGTTTTTTCATCACTGCTGGTAAATATCGTTTATCCAGGCTTGCATGAACGCTTCGATTTCGTTCATGACTTGGGTAGTGGTTTTAGCACCGCTGCGAACTTCGCGAACGGCAGCGCCAAGGCGGTTGTGACCTGGGTCTATTCTGGTGAGTACATTAAACTGTACCGACCAATCCTCAATGCTACTGAGCAAGATTTCAGCAGATATACGGTCTGGGGCCCAACTAAAGATTAGGGGCTCCAATACCTGCTCATAATACTCTTCTACTGTAGGCACTAGAAAATCTACTAATGCAGCTTTCGCCAACGGATTTGCACTGTTTGCAGGCAAGAAAAATGCTCGCATAAGATCCGATTGGGTAGAGTATTCGTCCTGGAACGGGCTTCTCGGATACGGCAAGATACCAAACTGTTCCTCCATATTGGGCAAGCTCCACAATTGCCAACCCCAGACATTTGTCATGGCTCGTTTGCCTTCCACAAACTCTCGCTGATCCCAGGTGCCACCCATAACTTGGTGAACGCTCTGCCACTCATAGAGCTGATTCATTGCAGCAACGGCTGGTTCTTGATTAAAAGCAAATACCATGCGACCATCTTCGTTCTTCTCAACGACTCGCCCGCCGCTGGCTACCACGAACTGTGTGGGGTGGATATCGCCTATTCCCAGTTGATCAATCTCTCCGTCTCCATTGGTGTCTCGAGTCGCAGCAATGGCTATGCTGGTAGCTGCATCCCAGGTCCACTCTCCAGCTAGATAAAGCTCATGTGCATCGGGAAGTCCTTCGCGCTCGAACAGAGTCTTGTTATATACCCAGAAAATCATATCGTTAAGTTTTGTACCATGAGAATTGAACCCATAGACTGTTCCTAGATACTCTAGGGTTTTGACGTCACCAACTGCCTCGGGGTTAAGTGTTAGGAAATATTCCCGGGGCAGAACTTCGCTCATGGGGAAAAATGCACGTTCGGGAGCGAGAGTCATAAAGTGATTGCTTGAAGTGAACCAAATATCCCATTCAGACTCTCCTGCTAAGAGTCGGGACATGTACTGCTCAGCGGTTTGTCCCCAGTCTACGTGGATATGATTGATTTTAACGTTAAACTTTTCCTCTGCATCCATCAAACGATTTTCATCAAAGTTTCCGTAGGACGTGACGAAATTAATGGTGCGTCCTCCGAAGTCGACATTAGGGAATTCAAAATCAGCGGCAAATGCCGACGTACTTGCTACAACCAAACAGATGAACATAAGTAGAACTAGGTAGCTCTTCTTCACGTTTTGTACCTCCTTAATAGTAAGCGGTTCATCACAATCGTGCGAGTTAGGTCCTGTGCACCTCCTGTCTGTAAACTAAGCTCAAGCATACGCTTCAGCTATTAATGTAATTTAACAGTAGTCTTGGTTTCCCTTTGACAGTTATTGTAGTTGTGTTGATAATTATTCACTACTTCAAAAGTTGCCAAATTCTCTCGAAGCCGTCAAATAGTCACTCCATCTTTTTATTTCGGTAATCACTGGGGCTCAAACCGAACTCTCGCGAAAAAGCCCGACTAAAAGCAGAGACCGATGAGTATCCTAGCTCCAATGCTACATCGTTTACGGTGTAGTGAGCATAACCTAACAGTATTTTCGCCTTATTTAGTACTAACCGGTTACTAAAATTCCCGGGGGTAATTCCGTATTCGTCTCTAAAAGCACGTACCAAGTAAGACTTACTTAGACCCACTTCTTCACTAAGTTTGTCCAAATGACAAAGCTGTGCCGAGCAATTTTGTTCAATATAGCGTTTCGCTTTTGCTAGTGCTGCCCGCCTATCATCTAGCCTATCCAGAACTTGGTCATCCACGATATGGCGAAGAAAGGAAAAAAGTTCTAGAAGTCTAGCTTGGCTTAGTAGTGATTTCTCATGACCAAAACGTCTCTGATGCTCCACCATCTCCTTGGCTAGATAAGTAAGGTGTGTGCTATACTTACCTACACGCAATTGAGTCGGCAGCCAAGGTATAGCTGATATCGGTTTGATACTCCTTTGCTCTCCTTGCTCCGCTAGATGAAAAGCCAACCAAAATGCTTCTAGTCCATCTGTAGTGCTCATAGAAAAATCCGTCCCCTCGGGACAGTAAACAATAGACTCTGGCGAGCAATCATGGCTAATGCCGTCGATCGTCATGCATCCCTGTTTGGTATAAGGTATGACGATTATGTGAGACGTACTCGTTCTCTTCGCCAAAGACCAACCAGGGTAGTACTTGAGAAAGTGAGCTTCCGCTGGAGTTACGAGCCACATGTCATCATAGCTTCTCCCGTTGGTTGGTAATGTAATGCTTGGTGACGTAATTCGCTCAATTAGGCGGTCTACATATAGGCCCACGTCCACTTTGGTACAAACGCGTATCCTACGTCCTCTTGTACTGCTACGGTGTAGGGTGCCATAGCCAGGTCCCGGACGATTATTAAGTTCTAGGTCCATGAGGCTGTATTCAGCAACATTCGGAACAAGTGATGGCATAATCGTTAAGGGATCGTGCATTACTGGTCTCCCTCCTCCAGAATCTAGCCACCCTTGCATTAAGGCGGTTAACAACCGAGGTCCTGGTTTGCTGCTCGCTTGCAATCGTTCAAGATGTCGTCGTTGGAGGATGCAAGGTAATGTGGATTCCAAACCAATCGATTCCAAGGGGATATCAGTGGCTAAGACGACCGAGGCTGCTTTCGGGTTTGCCCCGATATTATGTTCCGGTAAGGATTGATTACTCCATCCGCCCATGAATACTATTTTCTTAATTTTTCGAGTAACAAATGGGTGCCGGTGAATGAGCTCGGCAATATTGGTTAGTGGAGCGGTGGCAATGACCACTAAGTCAGGATGGTTATCAATTATTTTGGCCATAAACTCTACAGGATTGCTGTGGTTGGGTCCTGGTTCTCGGAATGTGGAATCAAGTGCAACATGGCAAAACCAATTAGGATAAAGATGACTGCCGTAACTGGGGGTTGTCTCTTGTTTTTTGGAATAACCCACGACAGGCACGTCTGAACGCCCGAATACGGACATGATTTGCTTTGTTAGCCAATACCCCGGCTCCTGCGGTGAATATGTAGTGGTGATGCCAAGAATCTCAAGTTCCGGAGAGTTACAAGCTAGGGCAAGCAAAAAAGCTTCGTCCACATTATCACCTACACGTGTGTCAAGTATCAGTTTCATCTTCAACGCTCCTATCACTTAGGACAATAATTAACAAGCTAGAGTCAATAAATATCAAGAGGTGTAAGTTCACTAAAGCTTAAAATATTTATGTGACATCGTTACCCTAGGGACGGGGTCTGGCTAGCGATCAAGAATAAG
>SKHL01000009.1 GCA_007116995.1 Limnochordia bacterium | reverse complement strand
GCCATGGTAGATTACTCGGTATTAAAGGTCCTTTTCTGCTAGATATTGTAGACGTAGTGATCGAGCAAATGAAAGTTGGCTATCCCGAGCTCGTAGAGAAGACAGACTACATTCACAAGGTAATTAGCCTAGAGGAAAAGCGATTTCATGAAACCTTAGATCAAGGAGTATCTCTCCTTCAGGAAATCATGAACAAAGCGAAGATGAATGGAGTAAGTCAGATAGATGGTAGCGAAGCATTCAAGCTGTATGACACTTTTGGCTTCCCGATTGAACTCACGCGGGAAATGGCCGTAGAAAAAGGCTTTTCCATTGATGAAGATGGATTTAAAGAGGCCATGGAAGCCCAACGCATGCGAGCTAGGGCTGCACGCACGGAATTAGGCTATCTAGGAACACAGGTAGATTTATATCGGGACTTGCGCGAGCAGGTTGAGGTTCAGTTCATGGGCTATCACCAGACAGAGATGGTCGCAACAATCGTGGCTCTGATTAAAGACGAACAGCGAGTTGAGGTAGGCTCGCAGGGTGATGAGATTACGCTTGTTCTTGATATAACGCCTTTTTACCCCGAGAGTGGGGGGCAAGTGGCTGACTCAGGAACGATAACTACGAAACAAGGCCAGATGGAGGTGAAGGATGTACGACGTCCGGTGGAAGGGATAATCACTCATCAAGGCAAGATAACTTCTGGTCAGTTAAAGGTAGGAGATCCCGTATTAGCCACAGTCTATGGTAAGTCACGAATTGATACAGCCCGACATCATAGTGCCACCCATCTGCTACAAAATGCATTGCGCGAGGTTCTAGGAGATCATGTGAATCAATCGGGTTCCGATGTTAGTTCGTTGCGGTTACGGTTTGACTTTACCCATTTTGAACCCGTAACGAAGCAGGAATTAGCTGTGATTGAGAAAAAGGTAAATGAAACTATTATGGATAATTACCGGGTAGATGCCGAGGTCATGAGTATAGATCAAGCTAAAGAGTTAGGTGCAATGGCGCTATTTGGGGAAAAATATGGTAGCCAAGTACGGGTGGTGACCATGGGTGATTCTAAGGAACTGTGTGGTGGTACCCACGTATCCGCCACGGGAGATATAGGTTTATTCCGCATTGTTTCCGAAGGTAGCGTAGCAGCAGGGATTCGACGGATCGAAGCCGTCACTGGGAAGCAAGCCTTAGCGTATATGGATCAAAGAGAATATCTTCTGCAGGAAGTTGGTAAAAAACTGCAAGCTAAGCCGGATATGGTGGTTGACCAAGTTGAGCGTCTTCTTGACGAACGAAAGCTACTAGAACAGGAATTAAAGAAACTAAAGCGCAATCTAACAGGGGATATAGTTTCGCAATTAACCTCACAAGCGCTCATAATCGGAAATACTAACGTAATCGTAGCGGAAGTGGAATTAAACGATGCAGAAGAATTGCGAAATCTTGGGGATAGTTTGCGAGATAGATTACATCCGGCAGTGATCTTTTTAGGAGCAAAAACAGAGCGCAAGGTGTTACTCGTAAGCATGGTTTCTAAAGAAATCGCTGGTAAGCCAGTGCATGCCGGGAATGTAATCAAAATCGCTGCCAAGATTTGCGGAGGAGGAGGAGGAGGACGTCCGGATATGGCCCAAGCCGGAGGCCGTCTGCCTCAGCAACTAGGCCAAGCACTAGCAACGGCTAAGGAGTTCATCCTTGAGCAGCTTGTTGCGGAAAAGTAATAGGGTCTTTAGAGGGAAATGAACTGGGTATGGCGAAATATGTAGTAAATCTAGCCACAAGGAGGCCAGAGTGGTTATGAAAGATAAAACTACAGTATTTCGCAGTAATGTATGGGAAACTCAATCTGTGGTAAGTTCAGTACTAAGCCAGGTTTATCAGGCATTACAGGAGAAGGGGTATAATCCCGTAGGACAGATTGTAGGGTATTTAATGTCTGGCGATCCTACATATATCACAAGTCATCGGGATGCCCGAAATCTAATCACACAATTAGATCGTGATCAAATCTTAGAAGAGATGGTTACTAAGTTCCTGCATAAATAACCAGGAAAACAAGGGGTCGTGCGGTTGATCCCTTGTTACCACGTTTGCCCGACTAATATTCTTCAAAAGAGATGAGGGTTAAAATGCTACAAGAATGGATTCGACGCATTTATCCAGGACAACCCAAACTTCATGAAGGAGTAGCCAGTCATCGACTAGCATTGGACATAGGAACGGAATATGCTAAAGCTGTTTATATTCAACTTGGCTTAACCGAGGCCAAGGTTATTGGTGTAGGGCGAGCAAGGCAGGACTACGCTGATATGGAAAGTGGAGCGATTGCCAGCATTCCTAGTGTATTTGCAGAGATCCCCCAGGTCACATTGTTAGAACCCAAGCACGTACAGGGCATTGCTGATCCCAAGGGATATTTAACCGGGATTTGCGATGTGACACCTAAAAGTATGGCCTATCAAACAGGCCTAACTTATGTGGGCCGTAGTAGTGTATTAGGGGGTGCTAGGCTCGGATGATCCTACATATTGATCCTAGCGATGAAATTAACACCATAATTCATCGCATAGAAAATTGCCATGCCTCATCAATTGTACTGGTAGTCCCTGAAGACTATGAGCGTCTTCATGATAGAATAAACCTACAATTGCTGATCAAATATGCAAAAGATTATAATAAGGAACTTTCCCTGCAGAGTAATGATCCTATACTGCATAGCTTAGCCCAGCAGTATGATGTGGAGGTTTGGCAAGATAACTCTGTAGCTACAAAGGATTCAGCGGATCAAGACGAACAGCCAAGCAGCACAAATTCTACCTCGCACCAGTCTAGCGGGAGTCGAAAAAAAGGGCAGTGGCGAAATAGACTGGTGGTCTTATTGTTAATTATTGGGGCCTTCTTAGGGTTAATCTACATGAATGTGCCGCAAGCTTTGGTCGTCATTACCCCTGAGGTTCGTAGTTTTACTGAACGAGTGGTCTTTGACTTTATACAGATAAACGCGGTTGAATCCATTGGAGTTAATGTGTCCTTAACTAGACGAACCCCAACCACAGGACGGAAGACTGTGGGGATAAGTAAGGCGGAGGGTGTGGTTGTGTTAGTTAACCAGGGAACAACGGATGTATTCGTTCCCCGTGGTACAGTGGTGAAGACAGCTGGTGATGTTGCCTTTGTCACCATTATGGATGTAGAGATTCCTAGTCGTGAGACAGAATATTTTATGGATGTCCCCTTTGGTATACGGGCTGGTCGGGGAGAAGTGGGGATTATCGCGTTGAATCCAGGAAGTCGATTCAATGTATCTGCTGGGCGGATTCATACAATCTTAGGATATGATTTGGATGTACGCAATCCTGAAGCTACCACTGGTGGGGAAGATACGATTTTGCCTGTGGCAGCCGATAGTGACATTCAACGGGGAAAGGATGCAGTGATCCGTGACGCTCGTCAAATTACCCTAGAGGCGTTACAGACCAAGATTGGTACTGGTAGGGTGTTAGAGGATACTCTATCCATCCATGTAGACTGGAAGGATATGACCAACGTAGGCGAAGAGACCGAAGAAGTCTTTGTGTCAGCTAATAGTCATGGAGAGATGTATGTATTGGATCCGGAGCGACTTGCAGTCTATGCCACACAGGCGTTAACCACCATTATTCCTAAGGGATTCTACCTGTTACCAGCATCGCTTGACTTGCAGAATATTCGGGTGGCAGAATCGGAACAAGGTTGGCAACTGATATTAACCGTTACAGGGCAAGCCCAAGGAGACGTGGATTTAGAAAGAGTTACAGCGAACCTGTTAGGCGCTTCTCTAACTGATGTGATGCAAGTTACAAATAATAACCCAGAGATAGCCCAAATACAGGTTGAGGGAAGCTCTCGAGAACAATTGCCTCGGTATCAGCGGTGGATTCACGTAGAAGTGATAGACCCTGTTATTTGAAGATAGGAGTAGACAGGTGGAATATGTAGAACTAGGTCAAACAGGAATAGTCGTCTCACAATTGTGTTTCGGGTCTTTAACCATTGGGCCGTTACAAAGAAATCTGCCACTGAGAGAGGGAGCCGGCTTAATTCGAGCGGCCTTAGAAGCGGGGGTCAATTTTGTTGACACAGCTCAGTTATATCATACCTACCCCTATATATCCAAAGCATTAGACGGATGGGATAAGCCAGTGGTTATTAGCACTAAGTCTTATGCATATACAGCCAAAGGAATGCAGGAAAGCTTGGAAGAAGCCCGAGGTGTTTTTGGTCTTGATGTTATTCCTATCGTTCTATTACATGAACAAGAATCAGAGCATACGATTCGAGGGCATCAGGCAGCCCTAGAGTATCTGCTTACAGCAAAATCTCGAGGGATTGTTCAAGCTGTGGGCCTATCTACCCACCATGTAGAGGGGGTTCTAGGGGCCTGTGCTTACCCAGAGATCGAGATTATCTCCCCATTAGTTAATATGTCGGGTATTGGTATCCAAGGGGGTAGTTTAGCCCAGATGGTGTCTGCGATTAACCAAGCGGCGAAAATGGGTAAGGGTATATATGCCATGAAGCCTCTTGGCGGTGGGCACTTAATTAATGAGTGGAAACCAGCTTTGGACTATTTAACCGGCCTACAGTCCATTCACTCTGTAGCTATTGGAATGAAATCTAGTGCTGAGT
>SKHL01000210.1 GCA_007116995.1 Limnochordia bacterium | reverse complement strand
CGGCTCTTTTGTCAGATAGCAGTTCTACAGCTAGTTCCTGCATCTCTTGATCTAGAGTTAAGTGGATACTTTCTCCAGTCACTACAGGGCGTTCTGTTAACATCGTTCTTCGACCATTGTTAGGCTCTACATAGAACTGGTATCCTGGGTGTCCCCGCAGTTGCTCCTCTAATCCATATTCCAATCCACTGCGACCCATTTTTTCACCAACCTCATACTCTCGCTGGGGATACTGTGCTATTAATTCCGTACTCACCTCGCCAATATACCCAGTAATATGACCAGCACTCGCCCCAGCAGGATACACTCGGGTTTCCTCCCGTCGAAAAAAGACACCAGGCACAGGACGTAAAATAGGATCCAATTCGGCATATCTCTGCTCAGAGACTGTAATTAACGGGACAAACCAATGCTCCTGAACACCAGGTGCTTGATATTGTCTGCGTACATATTCGGGACTTAACTCTAAGGTTTGTTGTAGAATTTGGTGTAGTTGATCCGGATCTTGGATACGCCCGGGTTGGACTCCGATGCTGACAATGCTACCCAATCCGGCTAAGAGATGACCCTGTCTGTCATAGAGACTTCCTCGCTCTGGGGTGATCCGAGTACGGCTATATTTAGCTGCAAGACCATAGTCTGGTAGGGGGAAATTATCGATCCATTCTACTCGCCAATCAAAGAGGCCTTCACGGGATAGTGATATATCATCTTCAATTAGCAATGGTGGAAAGTACTGGCTAGTATATTGTAGTTGATACTGATAGGTCGCGTTGGTTAGTGATTCTTCTTTGGGTGTAAACCGAAGTAGTTCAACAGCTGATAAGCCAAAGGCCGCGGCGAATTGGCCAAACGAGTCCGCTAGGTCTGCCGCTGTTGGATGGGGGTGCTCACTATGATAGTATGCAGGTAGTTTTGAAAATTCTCGGTCTACCAAGAGTTCCAAATAATCTTGGGCAACTTCAGCAGGTGGTGGATTGAGGACGTTCACTGTTACGTAACTAGCTCCTCCTAGTAAGATGAGAACCGTGATGACTACTATCCCTATGCGCATAAGCCAAACACTCCTTTTAAAAGTGAAGTGATAGTATTTGCTTTACTGTGTTTATAGTTACTCTGTTCGCTGACAGCGTAGGAATTCCTGCTAGATTACAACGTGGGTTTTTAGCAAAAGCAACTAAAGGAATATCTAATCCCAAGCGAAAGATTAGACTAGACCTGCTTAGCCGAAATTCGAGCAGGTGCATGGTCTTGGGTTGAAGATAATATGGTTTTCGGGATACACAGCTGACTAGTAGCCTGTTAAAAATGATGTCCATCTAGTCAGGGTTCATCTTCTAGATGTATAACAATATGAATGAGCGCACTATCATCATTATATCTCACTAATGTTGTATAAAACTCAATCCGATTTGTTAATAAAACTAACCATTGTTCGGTTACATAGTATGGATATAACCCCTAGGGAGTGTTGAGAATGAGAAGACAATTGTCTTTTTTGTGTGTGGTTATTTGTTTGTTGGTTATGGTTAGCGGAGCTAGTGCCCATGAAAAGGCTGGTTCGTTGGAGTATCTAGGTACTGAATGGGATCAATACAATGATGAATTATTGCTCTTAGAGGAATACCAAGTAATCTTAGATAGTGCAATGTACGGTCACTTCGTAAATAACAGTGAGGAAGTAGTGAAAGTCGAATTTCCGGGACAGTTTATCAAGGCTGTTCGTAGCAGTTACCCGGGTTTGAGCGCTGTTAGTGACAGCGAAGGTGTTGAGACGCACTATATGGATGAATTCTTTGAAGTAGTACATGGTGATATCCAACTAGCTGGAACCCTATCCATACCAACACACAGTAAAGGACCGTATCCAGTTGTGTTTTTAAACTCTGGTTCTGGACCTCAAGATCGCAATGGAAATTCTGTACCGGTCCTTATGAGTTATATGTTCAAAGAGATGGCGAAGCGTTATACTGAGGTTGGTGTTGCTGTTATGCGCTATGATGAACGAGGGGTGGGGGAAAGCACGGGAGATTATGCTTCTGCTACCCTGACTGATCTCGTTGAGGATGTGCAAGCGCTGTTAGCATATCTAAAAGATCATCCTGCCATTGACCCGAAACGAATTGCTTTTCTAGGGCATAGTGAGGGTGCAGTTATTGGATCACTGGTTATGGTTGCAGATCCAACATTAGCAGCAGGAGTATTTTTAGGTGCCCCTTCTACGACACTTGATCATATTATGATAGAACAGTTAGAGTATCAAGCATCGCTTGATGAACTTGCCGCTCATCGGGAAATGATTCTTGGCTACATTCCTCTTATTGAAGAGTTCTTAGCGGATATTAGAGCTGACCGAGAACCGGCTGTGGAACTGATGAATGTCAATTGGATACGCGAGCATATGGCCTACGATCCGATTGGAACCATTGCCCAACTGCAAGTGCCAATTCTGATCGTACAGGGTGAGAAGGATTTTAAAGTGATACCATATCATGCAAAAGCACTAGTAAATGCTCTGGAGGAAGCTCGTAATCAGGAGGTAAGTCTAGAACTGATACCTAACGCAACGCACGAGTTTCTGTTTTTCTCCGCTGATGATCTACGCCATGATTCTCAGAAGCCGTTTAAAGTCGTTGATGATGTATATGAAGTAACGAGTAAATGGTTAGCAGCCCATCTTGTGCATAATCAGAAATAGACAACTAATGCGCCTGCCATTGGAATCACCGCAAGTTACTTGCTAAGGTATCTGATTTTAGATTATGCAGATCAAAATTTCTTTATTATGCAGGAATAACTAGGTAGAGGTGTCGAATTATTCACCATGAAAGTGCACTCCTTTCGTGTTTCTTGTTGGCGTCTATGCCATTACAATTCGCGCTAGGAAGGCACTTTTCTGCTTTTGTAGATGCTTTTTTGCCTATACTTGCGAAATCTGGGTTTGATGTGCCAGACAAGTCTACGGGGGAATCCTTCGATGTTCAAGACCGCAGTCATGCTGTTTTAGTGCCGAAGGATAGAGATAAGTATGCAATTGACTCTAGTGAAGCGCTCGAAATGACATCTTTGGATATGGTATCGGAGATCTGTTATTGCAGCGATTTGCGGATATCTTCAGAAGTATATTGTAGTACGGACGATATCATAGCCCGATGGGGTGGAGATGAATTTTTCGCCGTGTTCACGAAAATAGCCGGACTGGAAAAGGCATGGTTTGTATGTTATAGTGTATTTAGCATATTTAAGTAAGTGGGTGGATCTCCTTGGAAAGGCTGAAGAACCGCTATATTGCACTTGGATTGTTAATTAGTGTGTGGATAATTCTAGTTGGATATCTAACCCCTGGGATTTTTGGGGTTGGGATTGTTTTCTCTTTTTTCTGTGTACTAGTATTGCCTGATGAATATCTAGGACGAAATTCATTTCGAGTTTTTCGTCTCATTAGTTTGATATCTATTCTTGCAGGATATATGTTCTACGAGGCTTTCTTAGCTAGTTACCGACTAGCTTTTTTCTCGTTTCACCCTGCTTCTTCAGTAGAATCTTTCATTATTGGCTATGATTATCATATACTTGGGCGTGTAGGAATTCTAAGTCTTGCGAGTTTGGTAACTTTGACGCCTGGTACAGTAAGCTTATGTGTAGATAAAGAAAAGAAGCGACTATATGTCCATTGTCTTATTAATATTGCGGGTGGAAAAGACAATGTGATTAGAACCATTGGACGTCTAGAAATGTTTCTGGAGTGGATGTCCTCATGATCTATATTATTCTGTTTATCTTACTAACAGCTTTTGTAACCTTCTTAAGAGCTCTGCGTGGACCAACTGTAGCCCAGCGGGTTGTAGCTGCGGACTCGATAGGTCTAATGTTATTTAGTTTATTGTTGTTGTTATCATCTAAACTACAAGCAAAAGCCTTGTTAGATATAGCTTTAGTATACGCTATTTTACAGTTCATAGATGTATTAGTGATAACTCGACATATAGATTGTGAATATGATTATGATTGTCAGGAAAATACTGAGCGTGATAGCGGAGAAAATGTGCATCATAAAGGAGGAGAAGGCGAGTGGGATTCGTAAGTATAATTTTTTTTGTGAATGGTGCACTGTTTTTTTTCTCAACAGCAGTCGCTATGATTCGCTTTAAGGATGTGTATGTGTTACTACATACCTCTTCAAAATGTTTAATAGGAGGGACATTATCAATTCTTATAGGATTGATTTTCCAGGCAACCGACAACCTGACTATTTCTAAATTGCTATTGGCCGCTTTTTTTTTGCTCCTAACGAACCCAATCGCTAGCCATGCTTTAGCGGAATCGGTATATGGTCAAGGATTATCTCGGGAGAGTCTTGTTAATGATGATTATGCTATAGATAGGAAGCATCAGAAGGAGGAGCATTAGCGTGGAAATGATTTTAGCTGTCGTTCTTCTATTTCTGGTAGTTTGTGCATTTTTTGCAATCATAGCTCAAACAGTACTAGATGCCATTATATATATGTCAGTCTTTAGTGCGCTGCTAGCAGTGGTTTTTGTAATTATGCAAGCACCTGATGTTGCTATGGTCGAAGCGGTTATTGGCGCTGGGTTGGTTACCGCTTTATATGTAGTAGCCTTAAACAAGACAGAGGAGTAAAGAATATGTCTAAGCATCGTTATGTTTTAGT
>SKHL01000029.1 GCA_007116995.1 Limnochordia bacterium | reverse complement strand
CGATCGCGCGCGGGGGCCATACCCGCACTGGTCTGGAAGACAATATGCGGCTCAATCGCGAGACACTCGCGCCGTCAAATGCGGCCCTTGTCGCGCGCACTGTCGAGCTGTGTGAAAAATATGAACGGCCCGTTGCCACCTGGCAGCAGGCGCGCGCGATTCTGGGCTTGCGGGCGGTGGCATGACGCCTGCGCCTTTTACCAGCGCATTGACCGCGCCGCTCTTTGGCGATCCAGAAGCGGCCGAGGCACTGTCGGATCAGGCTTTCGTCACCCATATGGTCACGGTCGAGGCTGCCTTCGCGCGCGCCTGTGCTGTGGTCGGGCTGGTCTCTGCCGCTGATGCAGAAGCGCTCTGCACGCAGCTGGCACAGGTTCGGATCGCGCCCGAGCAGCTTGGCGCGGGAATGGCAAGCGCCGGCGTGCCGGTCCCTGCGCTGGTGGCGCTCTTGCGCGCGGGATGCGGGGAAGCAGGGCAGGCGCTACATTGGGGCGCGACCTCGCAGGATATCGTTGATTGCGCGCATGTGCTGCAATGGCGGGATCTGCTGGGTCTGCTTGGGCACCGGCTGACCAGCTTGCTGGATATGATGAAGGCGCAGGGCGATGCCCATGCGACGACCTGCATGGCCGGGCGCACTCGCAGCCAGATTGCGACGCCGGTCACGCTGGGGCTTCGCATTGCGACATGGGCGCAACCGTTGATCACGCTGGAAGCCGAATTGCCGGACCTGAAAGCGCAGGTGATCCGCGTGCAATTCGGCGGTGCGTCAGGATCGGGCAGTGCAGTTGGTGACAAGGCCGCACCCCTCAGCGCCGCTCTGGCGCAGGAACTTGGGCTTGCCTCCGCGCCGTGCTGGCATCTGGACCGATCCGGCCCGCAGGCGCTTGGTGCCTGGCTGGTGCGGCTGACGGCAGCGCTTGGCAAGATGGCGCGCGATCTGAGCCTTGCGGGGCGTTCGGAAATCGGGGAACTGCGCGCAGGCGAGGGGGGCGGTTCTTCGACCATGCCGCAAAAATCCAATCCCGTCGGCGCAGAAGCCATGATCACGCTGGCGCATTATGCTGCCGCGCTGCAACCGCTGCTGGCGCAGGCGGCGATGGCGCAGGAGGAACGCGATGGTGCGGCCTGGGCGCTGGAATGGCTGGCCATGCCGCAAATGGGTCTGACCGCCAGCGCAAGTCTGCGCCATGCGCAGACGCTGATATCGAGCCTGCAAGCCGATACCGGTCGGATGGCCGCGCATCTGGATACCGGGCAGGGCGCGGTTATGGCCGAGGCCGCAAGCTTCGCGCTGGCGCGGCACATGCCGCGCGCGCAGGCGGGCAATGTCGTGAAACAGGCCCTTGCCACAGCGCGCAGCTCCGGAACATCGCTGGCGCAGCTTCTGAGCGAAGATGGCGCGCTTGGCGGGCTGGAGGACTGGCCGACATGCCTTGCCCCCGAGAGCGCAATTCCTGCCGCCAAGGCGATGCAGGAACGGATCTGGAGCAGCAGGGCGTAGCCCCGCTATGGCGGATCAAGCCGTTTGCGATAGGCGCGTGGCGACATCCCGGCAAAGGCCCGGAACCGGCGACTGAAATAGCTGGGGTCATCGAATCCCAGCGCATGGGCCACAGATTGCGCCGACATCTGCGTATAGGCCAGAAGCCGCGAGGCTTCGCGCATCAGATGCGCCTCTATCACGGCTTGCGGGCTGAGCCCGGTCTGCGCCCGGCATAACCGCCCAAGGCTGCGCTCCGACAGACCAAGCGCCTGCGCATATTGCCCGATCGGCCAGTGATCCCTGGCATGTGCAGCGATCAGCGCCTGAAAACGCGAAATGCGCGGATCGCCAGAGCGCGGGGCGCTGCCCGGATCGGCCTGGGCGAGCGATGTCAGGATCAGGCCGATCTGGCAGCGCAGTTCGGTGCGCCGGAAGCGGGTCTTGCCGCGCCAGACCTGACAAAGCGCATCCACCCTGTCGGCCATGTCTTCGGGCGGCGCGAGGGCCTTGGGCGCGAGCAATGTCCGGGCCAGCTCGGCCCCCTCGTCGAAAAAGTCCGGATAATGCTGGACTGGCAGGCTGATGACCCAGCCTTCCGTATCCGAGGAAAAGCAGAACCCGTGCACGGCATGGGGCGGCAGGCACAAGGCGACAGGTGGGGAAAGCGTGGTGACAATGCCATCGGAATTGAAGGTGATCTTCCCCGAATTTAGCAGGAATATCTGAAACAAATGGGTATGTCTGTGCGGCCTGATGATCCAGTCCAGCCCGGCAGCCCGGTCGCGGATCTGTTCCATATGCAGGATATCGGGAAAGGCGAGCGCTTCGCCATAGAGCTGGAAAGCCGGAATCTCGGTTCGAAGCGACATGGCGGAAAAATACCATAATCTGGGGAATGCGTCCATTCCCTCCATGGCCCATCCCAATAAGATATGCCCGAAACGTATCATTCGGAGGAGAGGGGAAATGCGTACACAGGTTGCGATCATCGGGGGAGGGCCGTCAGGGCTGCTGCTGTCCCAGTTGCTGAACCGTGCAGGGGTTGAAACCGTGGTTCTGGAACGCCAGAGCCGTGACTATGTGCTGTCGCGTATCCGCGCCGGTGTTCTGGAACAGGGCGCGGTCGATCTGCTGACCCGCGCGGGCGTCGGCACCCGCATGGCGCGCGAGGGGCATCCGCATGATGGCTGCTATCTGACCCATGACCAGCAGATGATCCGCATCGATTTTGCCCGTTCCTGCGGGGCCAGTGTCATGGTCTATGGCCAGACCGAGGTGACGCGCGACCTATACGAGGCGCAGGATGCGCTTGGTGCGCGGCATGTTCACGGTGTTGAAAATGTGGCCCTGCACGGGCTGGACGGGAACGCCCCGCATGTCACCTATGATCTGGACGGCCAGAGCCACCGGCTGGATTGCGATTTCATTGCCGGATGTGACGGGTTTCATGGGGTCAGCCGCAAATCCATCCCCGACACCGTGCGGCGTGACTATGAAAAGGTCTATCCTTTCGGCTGGCTGGGCGTGTTGTCCGAAACGCCGCCGCTGCATGAGGAGCTGATCTATGCCAACCATCCGCGCGGCTTTGCGCTGGCCTCGATGCGCAATTCGATGCTGTCGCGCTACTATATTCAGGTGCCCCTGACCGACCGGGTCGAGGATTGGTCGGATGAAGCCTTCTGGTCCGAGCTGAAGGCGCGGTTGCCCGAAGGCATGGCGCAGAAGCTGGTCACAGGGCCTTCGATCGAGAAATCCATCGCCCCCCTGCGCAGTTTCGTCAGCGAGCCGATGCGCTATGGCGGCCTTTTCCTGTGCGGGGATGCCGCGCATATCGTGCCGCCGACCGGGGCGAAGGGGCTGAATCTGGCGGCTTCGGATGTGCATTACCTCAGCGACGGGCTGATCGCGCATTACACGGCTGGCGACAGTTCTGGGCTGGAGGGCTATTCCCAAAAGGCGCTGGCGCGGGTCTGGCAGGCGATGCGGTTCTCATGGTCGGTGACAACGATGATGCATCATTTCCCCGAGCATGACGCCTATGACCGCCAGATGCAGCGGGTGGAGCTGATGCAACTCGCGACAAACCCGGTCGCCGCGCGTCTGTTCGCCGAGAATTACACAGGTCTGCCCTATTGATGTCGCCAGAGCGCGGCCGGTTCCGCGCTCTGGCCCGACGCGACAAGGATGCATTCAGGGATGCGGATGGCGCCAGACCTGCAGCGCGCCGAAATGGGGATGGGCAAAATCGTCCTCCTGCTGGCAGCCCAGCCGTCGCGCCAGCGCCTGCGAACGCAGATTGTCGGGCGCGATCAGGCTTGCGGGCCGGGTCCAGCCCAGCCTTTCGACCGCATCAGACCGGGCGGCAAGCACAGCTTCCAGCGCATAGCCGCGCCCTTCTGCCTCGGGGGGCCAGATCTGCCATGCGATTTCTGGTTCGGGCCAGCCTTCGGGGAAAAACGGCCCCGCAGCACCAATCGGCTGACCGGTGGCGCGGCTCACGATGACATGCACGCCATAGCCGCGCATGATGCGATGCCCGAGCGTGATGCAGAAGCGGTTCCAGGCAAGGATCGGATCAGGGCTGCCGCCGGTGAAGCGCGCGCGGTCAGACATGAAATAAGCCCGGAAGGCCGGAAAATCAGGGGGCGCAGGGGGGCGCAGGATCAGGCGGTCTGTGTGCAGCTCCATCGCGTGCTCAGCCTGCCATATGGATGGTCTTGACCTCAAGATAGTTTTCCAGCCCCTCGGGACCGCCTTCGCGGCCGATGCCGGATTCGCGATAGCCGCCAAACGGGTGTTTGGGATCGACAATCAGCCCGTTCACGGTCAGCCCGCCAGTGCGCATACGCAGCGCGAAGGCAAAGCCGCGCTCCGGATCGGCGGAATAGACCGCGCCGTTCAGCCCGTAAGGCGTGGCATTGGCTTTCTGCGCCGCGTCATCTTCGTCGCTATAGCCAATGACCGAGACGACAGGGCCAAAAATCTCTTCCCGTGCGATCTTCATATCCGGGGTGACATCGGTGAACACCGTGGGTTCAATGAAATACCCTTTGTCAAACCCGCGCGGCCGTGCGCCGCCACAGGCCAGATATGCCCCGCCCGCGCGCCCTGCTTGGATATACTCTTCCACCCGGTCGCGCTGGCGCGCCATTGCCAGCGGGCCCATCTGCGTGGCCGGATCAGCCGGGT
>SKHL01000140.1 GCA_007116995.1 Limnochordia bacterium | reverse complement strand
TGGAAGTTAATTGGTCCGATGAATTTACGGAGAAACTGCAGAAGCTACTCGTTGGGTTGGGATATTATTTAGACTGGGATAGTTGGCAGTCCATCTATGCTAATCAAGTAAAAGCGGGGAATGTAATGGCACAGATAACGGCATCAACATTGGAGCATCCAAGTGGAAGGAATTTCCACCGTACCCAGATAGATCAAGTTCCAATCAATTATCCTAAGCCAGAGTATGCAGGCCTAAATAGTCGACAACTGCATGTATTGAAGTATCTAGCAGAGCACTGGCAAATAACTCTCGCACAGTATCGAGCCATGTTTCAGTTGATCGATCCCCATGATCGCCATGATCTAGATGAACTAGAAACAAGGGGTTTGATTGAGAAACGGCAAGATGGGAAATTCCGTGTTTGTTTTGTGTTGCGAGCGCCTAGTAATGATGTATGCACGTCATATGCGGCTAAAGTTCCGTTAAGTAATGCAGATTTATTTCTTCGTTGGCTGAAGTTTAGACCGGAAATTCAGTTTCGGTTAGCCATGGAGGCAAGACGGGTAAAGCTGCGCTTTAATGGTCGTTTCGATTATATTAGTCCCCTGTGTGCCCATACTGCAAGCTCAATTTATGGGGCTGTAAATAACCAATGTTTTGTTAAGGACGCAAGCTTCCTAGTAGAGCAAGACATTTATTCAGAGCTAGCTTGTGAAGAGCAGCATATGGTGCAATACTTAACACCTTCTCACTGGAATATTTTATGTGCCATTAAGCAAGGGAAAGTAGCAGACGTTCTCGATGGTGCTAGACAATTTGGTCTATCTATGAGTGAAATTTATAAGCAGATGCATGTTTTGTCAAATTACCGGTTTGTGGATCGTTATGATTATGGGAAGCTTAAAGGTCAAGCCGAAAGAAAAACCAAGCTATCCAGGGCACGGGGAGGGTTGCGGCTAGCAAATGAAAAATGGCTCGTTCCCTTATTAGTAAAGCAAGGATATTTTCTATCACAAAAAGATTTCTGGGATGATGCGGTTCGCTGTTTGTATACCTTACGGCCGGATTTGCCAACCTATAATTTGCCTTCAGATGAAGTATTCCTGCGACTTGGAACACTCGAACAATATATCTCTTGGTTAGATGCCAAACAAGATGCCTATTGCAGTTGGGTGGCGTGTCATCGAGAACAATGTGCAGCGGCTGTTCTGTATGAATATAAAAGCAATGATCAGATGAGCATAGTAGAGACTCTAGCCCGGTTAGGATGTTATTATGAAGATTTTTGGCAGTGGACATCGACATTAGTTGACATAGTGTTACACGATAGTGAGCACATAATCACAAAAACAGAATTGGTCAGAAATCATATTCGCACTGATGTAAGGTATGCTTGGCAAATCTGTAATCCCAAATCTTATATAATCTTTATGTTTATGGGATCCAATAATGGTAAAATTACTAGCCAGGAGGCAAAGAGTCAACTCGGTCTAGCAAGTAATCTATACAAATATACCTACCCATTGGTGAATCAAGGTATGGCTGATCTGTATTGGGATGGTATTAATAGTCATTGGTATCTAACCGAATTTGGCCAAGAAGCGTTTAAGAACACACAGGAACTAGCTGCCCTTGTCTGAAGAGAGGAACAGCCATACACTCCATAAGTGTGCTATAGAATGGGTCAGTCCACTTGGTTCGTATGCGACGGAAAAGTATGTCGTATTTTGTCATGTTTTTTCGGACTCTTTGCTCTAAAGGTGTGCAGGATTTCGTTGTTTTATATCGAAGTTTATACTCAGATGTAACCTAAATTCAATAGAGATCCAGGTTTAATGCTACTGACCAGAACGACGACGACGGTCGTCGTTTTTACATTGAAGAATGATTGACCTTGTTTTCGCTTTTCTCACCCCAGCATAGTGTTGACTTGGTGGGGTGAGAAAAGCGAAAACAAGTTTGGGCGCGAAAAGGCTACATAAGGTCTCTTTTTTGTCACAATACGTTCTAGCATTCGCAGGGGGATTACATTTAAATGGATTTAGGACATCGCGTTGATGGCTCATCGGATCAGAGAGGGTCAGCACTAATTACTACATTACTGGTTATGATGATACTGACTGTGTTTGGTAGTGTGCTTATTACACTTATTGGTACAGAAGCACGCCAATCTGTTGCGCATAACCAGGGCATACAGGCATATTACTACGCTCGAACAGGCATTGCCGTCGCTGTAAATACAATACAACAAAATACACAGGATCTATTGGCCACAAACCAAGGGGATTTCCACCTGTGGGGTTCTCTGGATAGTATGACGGTGGCCATAGGTAGCAATGATTGGGATCATGATAAGGATTTGGCTATCACGGTGGAAGTAAACTGGGACGGAGTTGCGGGAGAAGGTCAGATGACTTCGACGGGATGGTTTATGGGTATAAGCAAAGTAATAACTCGCGAGTTTGAGTACTCTGTCGCGATCAGTGCACGCGACCTGGTAAGCCCTTCAACGGGTGACTACATTGCAGCGGGCGATTCCAAGTTAGACTGGCATACTACCAGTGGTCGCAATGATGGAGCAATAAGTAGTCAAGGTGGAAACCATGGGGAACCGGTAATCTGGAGTCATGACGAGGTTATATATGATGATATAAGTAGTGAGAAGGGCTTTAGATCGCCAGTCATGTATTTTAACGATGCTCACGAATCAGTGCATGACGGGAGTATTAAAATAAACTCCGGTGCAAGCGGCCTTGCACTAAACACGGACTTTATTAGCTTTAGAGGTAACGTGCTATTTGAGTGCACACGAAGTGGTACAGGAGATTTAGAGCTAAACACACACAGCAGTGATTTGCTAGGAGTCGATATTGGGTTGCTAGATCTAAACGGGAGTGCTGCTTTTGCAAACATGAGCTATGGCCTCCTGTATCTCAATAAAGGGATAGTCTTAGAGGATTCTGGCACAATTAGTGATGTTAGGCCATCTCTAGAATCAGGTTTCTACTATTTTCCCAATGGGATTGATTTAGGAGTGAATAACTCTAGCACGGAGATCGGATTAGATCGTCTGATTGAAGTGAATTATTCTGACATTAATCAAGAGAAACTAGGTATTGTAAGTCATATTAGTCATATATCTGGAGACGTCAATTTTGGGGATTTTTACTAGATATCTACGAGCTAATTAACAACAATTTAATCAGTCAACATGAAACACGGTGATAATATACGTAGTAGCAATCGTAGCAAAAACTGTAGCGATGAGTATGGATTTACGCTCATTGAGATTATGGTATCTCTGACTGTACTAAGCATAATTCTGGCTAGTTTCCTATCCTTCTTTACTACAAGCTTCATTCATGTGTATAGCTTAGGACGAAATACTAATGCAATGGCTAGAGCGACAGCACAAATGGAATTACTGATAGCTAATTCCCCATTAACATTTGATGAAATCAATGATATTTTAGAAAAAAATGTTGTTGACTCAAGTACAGTTCTTGATTTTCATGTGGATCCAGTATCCATGAATCCCTATTTAACTAGTATAGTTGATGGTCATATCGTAACGATAGTTGTAGGGTATAATAATAGCGAGCGAAATGTACAACTTACCTCGTTTATCGATGGAGGCTTCGTGATGAATGAGTAAGCTAGTTGTTAGTAAGAATGGCTTTACACTAGTAGAGATTATAGTCGTTGTTGCCCTTTTTGGGTTGGCAATCCTAGTAGCTTATAACTTGCTTTTTTTCTGTACAAGAAGCTTTTCCGATGTCGTTACACAGGCAATGCTTCACAGGAATGCACGATTGGCTAGTAGTATAATTGTTAACGAAGTTCGGAATGCCAAAGCTGTGAGCGTAAGCACAAGCCAAGAGGGCTTAGGTACCGATGATCAATTGGACTATACAACAGTATTTCCTATTGGATCTGATGAGCGAAGAATTAAAGTGGAAGCCGGTGAGTTAAGTGTAAGTGAACTGGGCATTCAACTTGATGCTGTATTTGACACTATCAGTTTTGATATTGAAGACGAAATCCTTGAGGTAGCTATTGTGGTAGCTCAGGGCAGACAGTTGTACAAGCTTACTACCTCTGTTTTTTTGCAGAATTTCAATAATATAGAATCAGAAGCTTATTAGTTAGATTCAGCGGGTGGGGATTGTCACGAGGAGTTAGCTATTGATGTTTGTTGTAGATTATGGATGCTGAATCCTTGATTAACGGACTGATGGGGGGCAAAATCCAACGACAAGTTCCCGTCAGATATGGATGTCAAAAATGAACATGTACTATTTAATATGTTGATTGTGAAGCCTTGAATGTTTAGGGGGGACCGACTATTCAATATTGGCATACTGAGAAACCCTTATGTAGAAGGTGTTTTCAGAGTTTATAGGAGATCTTGGAAGCCTGAAAATGTACCATAAATTAGGCTTGCGAAATCGCCTGTGAATAATTATGTATTAGCATACATTGTTATTAGGTGGTTTTATTGAATGGTTAGGGCGAGGTGACTATGGGGTAAGGATAACCACAAGATGTTGCATAAGGAAAGATGTCCGCATACTATATGTAGATATTAGTTGTCCTTTCTGCATAGTGATATGAGTATGCAGTAAGGATGAGCGTCTAAAAAGCGTCTTGCACTAACCAGAACGTTGTATAATTATGTTACAGGTGGAGTTTTG
>SKHL01000152.1 GCA_007116995.1 Limnochordia bacterium | reverse complement strand
TTATTTAATTTATTATTTGAGAAGGGATGGTACTCACTCCAAGCCGAGTCTACAAACCAAGTTGCCCAAGCGCACCAACAATTTTCCAACTATCAAACTCAGTTTCCCAACATCCAAAGCAGTCACCAATAAGTCTAATGGGGCAACAATACACAGAAAACCCGGATTCCATGACAGAGTCCGGGTCTTATTATAATCTATCCTAGTAATTTCTTAGCCTCTATCCCTACTTTTTCAGGAACAAAGCCAAAGAAATCGGCAACCTGTTCGCCAGGGCCACTGCGGCCAAATTCATCGAGGGAGAACACCCGCATGTTAGCACCTGGGCATACGCTATACCAGCCACTTCCTACGCCGACTTCTATGGCTAAAATTGGTGTTGTGGGAGGAATAACAGCATCACGGTATGACTTATCTCGACTCATAAATTCTTCACGACAAAGCACAGACACGACGCGAACACCTAAACCATCTTGTTCTAATATTTTCGCTGCCTCTACTGCTAAGCTCACTTCGCTACCAGCAGCGACTAAAGTAAGATCAAGTGCCTTTGTCTCCGGGTACACTACATACCCACCCTTTGCTGGATCCGATTCTTCTGGTTTTTCTAATACAGGCAATCCCTGGCGTGTTAAGATAATCGCACTTGGTCCATCCACCCGTTGAAGTGCCGCTAGCCATGCATCCGCTGTCTCCTGGGCATCAGCAGGACGATACACATGCAGTCCGGGAATTAATCTTAATGCTTCTGTATGCTCTACAGGCTGATGGGTTGGTCCATCTTCACCCACATAGATCGAATCATGGGTCAGAACATAAATTACAGGTTGATTCATTAGAGCCGATAAACGAACTGACGGCCGCAAGTAATCTGAGAACACCAGAAATGTAGCTCCGAATACTCGAAACCCACCAGCTAAGCTTAGCCCGTTTAACACCGCTGCCATACCGTGCTCACGCACGCCAAAATTAAAATTCCGTCCCGAAAAATCGTTGGCTTGGATATCACCATAACCATCGAGGTAGGTATTATTTGAGGGCGCTAGATCAGCAGATCCTCCCACTAAGTGTGGGAATACCTTAGCCATGGCGTTTAGCACCTTACCACTGGCTTGTCTCGTGGCCAATTTCTCACCAACTTTGTATTTAGGCAAGCTATCTACTAACTCAGCTGGAAGTTCCCGGTCAAAACCGGCTTGCCATTCCTTCGCTAATTGGGGATATTGAGTACCCCAGTTTTTAAACATAGCGTCCCATGCTGCCTGGTTTTGCTCGCCTTGGGCTACAATTTGCTCACGGATTTCTTTTACTTCATCAGAAATATAAAATAGATCCCGCGGTAGGCCGAAAGCGTCTTTCATAGCATCAATCTCATCCTGTCCTAGTGGAGCTCCATGAGCAGTAGCGCTGTTAACCTTTGTCGGAGCTCCTTTGCCAATCTGTGTTTTGGCTACAATAAAGCTAGGCTTGCTTGATTCCTGCTTAGCCTGAGCAATGGCATGTTGAACTTGGTTTATATCATGACCATCAATTTCTTGCACATGCCACCCATAGGCTGCATAGCGATCCTTCACAGTTTCTGTAAAGGCTATCTCAGTCGACCCTTCAATCGTAATCCCATTCGAGTCATAAAACACAATTAACTTCCCTAGTTTCAAATGTCCTGCTAATGAAGAGGCTTCGGCACTTACCCCCTCCATCATGTCTCCATCTCCAGCTAGTGCATAGGTATAATAATCCACAATGGGAAACTCTGGCTTATTATATCGTTCTGCTAGCATTCGTTCTGCAATGGCCATACCTACTGCATTACCAATTCCTTGACCTAAAGGACCAGTGGTGGTCTCCACCCCTTCTGTGTGTCCAAACTCGGGATGACCAGGAGTTAATGATTCAAACTGTCGAAATTTCTGTAGCTCTTCATAAGGCAGATTATATCCTGTTAAATGCAACAGGGAATACAATAACATCGATCCATGACCGGCCGAGAGCACAAATCGATCTCTGTTCGGCCAAGAGGGATCCTTTGGATTATGACGTAATACATTGAAATACATCACCGTTCCTATTTCCGCACAACCTAATGGTAATCCAGGGTGACCAGAATTGGCCTTTTGTACACCATCTGCAGATATACCACGTACTACATTTGCAACATGAGCTAAGTTCATTACATACCCACCTTTTACTTAATAGTATTCAATTAATAAAATTTCCACTTAAACATGGAAAATCCTTCCTCAAAGTACTTTATAAATACCACCAAGCTAACCTTGGCTAGCTTGGCCATAATCTAGCAATTATCGATCAATCGCCTTCATTTTCCTCTCGTATTCTACCCATAAATTTCGTTTTACTTCGAGATATCGTTGCAGAATCTCATTACGCTCTATATCCTGATCTAAAACCACGAGTGCATCAAAATCTAGCGGCTCGGCACTATGCAAACGTTCTAAGTCTAATAGTAATTCTCTGGCAGGTTCATTTCCCAGCACGTCTTGGTATGCTGTCTGATAAACACGATACAGAGAAGACCCCATCATTCGATGTCTCACGCAATGCTTACACTTACCTTCACTACTACAATGACAGCACATTCTAACTCCTCACAGCAATAAAAACTGTTATTTTTGTGCCTTTCCCCAACTCCGTTTCGACTAAAGCTCGATCTGTCATCATACCGACTAATGACAATCCAGTTCCAATCATACTCTGGCCAGCTAGAGCTCCGTAATACTCCTCAAGTTCAGCTCTTCTAGGTTGTTGCAAATTTTTCATAACTTCAGGCAATTTTTCCTTACTAATGCCTTTCCCATTATCTTCCACTGAAATCATCACTTCATTGGTATCTTGTTCTACAGATACATTGATCTTAGACGCTTTCGCCTTAATCGCATTATTAATTAGCTCATCAACAATGCCTCGAATATGCTTCCCCTTCGTGTTCATACAAACCCTCCTCAGCTTTGTGAACGGTCCAATCGAAACCAACGACTAACAGCGATAAACAGCGTTCCCACTAATCCACCAGCGAAACCATTGTTATATAAGTTCAATCCGGCATGAAAAACTCCAACGTGCATCACCACGACCAGATGAATACCTCCAGCAATAATACCAATCCACCAGCCAAATCCACCGGCGATTGGCGCTAGCGTAGTGCCAAATAAGGCAGCTAACAGCGGGCCAGGACTAGACGCTTGCCATACACTCATATATGTAGCCAGAAAGACACCAACTATTAGCGGCCAGATATTACGTATATGTTTCCCAAACGCACCAAATCCAACAATAGTAAAAACTCCGCCAAGAGTCGGTCCATTAAAGGATCCACCTACTAGTGCAATATATGCCATGCCCATCATTCCAACCAAACCCATGTTATATAGGGTTGCATGGAATCCTTGTTCTGACACAAAATCCGTAACTAGAGTTCCGGGAAGTTTCCATAATTTCTTAGCTTTCTCTCTTCCAGACCATCCGATTAAAATCATAGTAGCGAAATATAGCGTGAAAAACACAGCTAGAGCTAATTGGGCTTGTTCACCCCACAAAAGCGTTAATTCAGGGGTATACCCTCTCATTTTTAAATGGGCCGTTACATACACACCGATAATTCCACAAGTAAACCCCACATTATACAGGTTAAACCCTTGATGATTGGGTAATACATGGGATGCCATTGCGGGTAAAAGCATTCCGACAATCACACCAATTAGTATCCCAATTGCGTACCCCAAACCTAAGCCAAAGCTAATTTGACTTACCACAGGACCTAAGGCAGTCCCAAATAGTGCAACCACAATTAAGCTACGGAACTTCTCCTTCTTGATTCGAGCACTAATGGCTACCCCGACAAAAATAGGCCAAATATTCAAGGGCGTCTTCCCAAATAAGGCAAATCCTGCCATTGTAAATACGGCAGCAATAGTCGGTCCTGACATCGTAGTCTTATTAAAGTGGATGAGAGCAATAGCAATTAAACCTACAATTCCAGCGTTGATTAAGGCTGTTCCAACGCTGCCAACAACAAAATAATCCGTAATTAGCACACTAGGAGTTAATAGAATCTGGCGATACGTTTCGATTAGCCCCTCCGGGTTTGGCCAGATTAGACCAACTAGTACTAACATTGCCATATATCCTACTATGACTAGGACTCTTGATCGTTCTTCCATGTACACCACTCCATTTCTTTCATCAATTCTTATCCGTATAAGAGTATCCTGTAAATCCTAGCATGATTATCAACACGCGGAAAAAGATATAGTCCCTTGAGTTCCATACCCTCAAAGAAAGAGATATGCCACTCAAGGGACACTGTCTCAAACTCCACACACACCTACGACAGTTCCTTCTTACTTACTTATAAATCTGCACCTTCTGGCCGTTACTTAAGTCGGCTGCGTTAGCTTCATCTGTATCAATGTGCATTTCTAGCACAAAATCCTTTCTTACGCGTACAAGAACATTTTCGAAAACTACACCGCGCTCGCCACTAGTCTTTACTGATACCGTATCCTTATCTTTCAATCCCAACCCTGCGGCATCCTCTTCATTCATGTGGATATGTCGAAGAGCCAAGATTACCCCTTTTTCCAGCATTGCAGCACCCTTAGGACCGATTAAAACCAGGGATTCTGAGTTATCAATGGATCCTGAATCCCGCACCGGGGGCTTTATTCCTAGGGCAAACGCAT
>SKHL01000055.1 GCA_007116995.1 Limnochordia bacterium | reverse complement strand
GCCACCGGCCTGAGTTTTGTCAAGACTGTTGATGCTGTCGAGGTGGTGCTTCCGGTTTATGCCCAGTTGGGCAGCCTTGATCTTGCGCAGAGCACGGTTCCCACCATGCGCATCAGTGGCAGCCCGTTTGCTGGCGATATCTCGGTCAAGACCGAGAACTTCGACGCGATTGGCGATTTCAGCCAGATGTCTGTGGTTGACCTTATCCTGATGTTCCCTGAATTCCTCAATACGCTTGAGGTGGTTCTGTCTGACAACCGGCTGTTGCAGAATATCCCGTTCGTTGATGCGGCAATGGATCAGGTTTTGGCTTTTGGCCAGGCCTTTGAGAGAAACGTCTTCGACCGTATCGATTTCAATAAGCCGCGGGTTGATCTGATGAGCACCGCGCGCGTCTCGGTAAGCGTGACCGAGATTGACGGGCAGATGAGATCGGTTCTGTCCACGCCGCTGGGAGGCTTTACAGATGCGTTGAACCCGCCCGTGGGCGGCGCACCCTATGAAGTAACCCTCTATCACGTGGCGACAGGTGCTGAGATTGGCACCTACACGATTGACAGTGTGCTGGACGGGCGGAATCTGGTTTTGCAGGGCAGTGCTTTCTCTGCCGTCGGCCTGCGCGCGGTTATACACGAAGCCCGCACCCAGATTACGACCCTACAAGAGTTCATGGATGCCGTTAACCGTTCGGGTGTTCTGCCAGCCGGGCTTCAGATTGTATTTGATCCGGTACAGCGCAGTTTCGGAATTCCTCTGCATTTCCGTGAGGAATTCGCCCCTGTCGATATGCCGTTGAACCTTGACTTTGGCACCGATGAACTTTCGCTGACCACCTCTGCCACTGGCGGGCTGACGACCTTTGTGGAAGGTACATTGGTCATTTTCGCCGATCTTGACGGGCGGACGCTGTTTGGCGGGGAAGGGGCTGTTTCGGCGGGCAGCAACCTGTTCTCTGCCTCGACCTTTATTTTTGATAGTACGATGTTGGGCTACTCTCTGGAGTTGGAGGGAGAGCGCTTTACAGTCACCTCGATCCGTGGGGATCACACTCTTGTTCTGGACCGCGCAGCCGAAGCAGATGTTACGGGTGCGGGCTTTACACTTCGTGAAGGCCAACTGACACTGGGCCTTGAGGATGTGGCCCTGCGCGCTGGCATCTCAATGGTTGTCGAGGATCTGGAGGTCGCAATCCAGCTTGGGTTCCTGGGTGCGACCGCGGGTGGTGCTGGAACGGGATCGGGCGTTCGGATGAACGCGGGGGTCGAGATTGCGCTTGACCGCAACCCGGGAGCCTATGTTGCCGGTAACAGGCGCTTTGCATTCGATGAAATTGACACCGATTACATTCAGGTGTCGATAGATGCCTATGCCGAAGCGGTGCTGCGCGGGTTGCGTGTCAATGCGGGTGTGGGGTCAGATATACCGCTGGCACCCAACACAGAAATCTCGATCCGTGCGCTGGACCCGTTCAATATGGGCGCTGTCCGTGTGATCGACCAGAACCCGATGTATCCGGTTGATATTGCGGGTCTGATTACCGCAGGTACGATTACATCGAATGATCTGGTTATTGTGCTGCCCGATCTTGGGGCTGCGTTTGATTTCAAGAACCTGAGTTTCGCCGATATTGTTGAAGCAACGCGCACCGGGCTTGAATTCATCCGCGATACGATTGCCGAGCAACCATTCTATTCGACCGAGTTGCCAATCATCGGAACATCTCTGGCCGATGTCTTCCCCTTTGTGGATGGTTTCCTTGAACAGATCGGCGATGCCGCCAGCAATCCGGCTGGCGCTATTGATCAGGTCGAGGCCATTTTTGAAAAAGCACTTGGCATAGTTGATGACAATACCCTGCCGCCCGAAGACCAAATTTTCGCGCTCACTCTGAACGGCGATGTGCTTGATATTCATCTTAGCCTTGAAAAGATGTTTGAACGCAAATTTGGCTTTAGTCTGGATTTGCAACAGCTTGCAGAGATTGCCGGACCTAGCGCTTTTGCTGGCTTTGATTTTGTCGGCCATGTGGCGGATGTCGTCAATCCGGGGGCCGCAGGTGACATTACGCTGGCGGCAATGGCCAAGTTGCAGATCAATGCCGGTATTCGTTTCGCGGGGGCCAATGGTCCTGAATTTTTCCTGTATGACTATAACCCTACTAGGCTTCAGACTGTGGCGCTTGCCGCGTTCGGCTCGGTCGGGTTTGCCAACCGCTCTAGCGGTCTGGACGACAGGGAAAAGGCGCGTGTCCTGTCCGATTTCCGCAGCGCTTTGTCCGTGCTGGGCGATGACGTCCAAGAAGTGTCAGCACGCGTCAACACATGGTGGCTGACGGGTACCGAAGCGCTAAATACTGATGCAGAGCATGGTCAGGGCCAGCTTGCAGGCCGACGCCAAGAAGCAATCGTTGACTTGGCCGCGTGGTTGGAAGAACAGCTTGGCATATCGGTGCAGTTGTTTGCCGGTACTCAGACCGGCGTTGCCAGCCCTGAGGGGCATCGCACATTTACCGACATCACCGCAAGATACGAGGTTGCTGTCTCCCCCGACAAGGCCAGAGGAACCTTTGCAACGGTCGGCCTTCGGGTTGTGGGCGAAAACCTTGAGCTGGGCTTTGATGCCGGTCCTGCAAAGATCGGTGTAGAAGGGGGCTGGATCGCGATTGACGGCGACGGGCGTGCCTCGACGCGCGATTTTGCCAGCATGACAGTGATGCTGGATCAAATCTCGCCAGAGGATGACGACGGGCGCTTCTATTTCAGCCGCGAACGCATCTCGGACAATCTTGTTACGTCTGTGGATGGTGCGATGGGTATGAACTTGCCCATGGTGCTCGACTTCTCGCTTGGGCGCCTGTCGGTAGGCTCGATGACCATGTCGACCGGAGAGGCTGGTCTGGCCGGATTGATGGACGCGGCATCGGGTGCGGTGGTTACAGGCAATATCCTGAATGTGCAGGTTCCTGACGTCCAGAGTGTGATGGATGACTTCCTTGGGGAATTCAGCCTTCTGGGCATGTTGGCGGACCCAAGCCGCATTATCGATGGTGTCGATGGTGCCCTTGGCGTGGTGCAAGACACGCTTGGCTCTGAACTGGCGCGCGATATCCCGATTATTGGCAGCAAGATGGCTGCAACCGGCAATTTTGTGCGCGATATTCGCACGGGTCTTCTGGCAGATATGCGCGACCGGCTGACAGCAGAAGGCGGTGCGATCGGGATCATGCAATCGTCCTTGTGGTCGCTATTTGGCACGGATGGCTTGAACATCGTGCTGGATGCCAATGGCGACAATGTGGTGACCATCGAGGATATCAGCGTCACATGGCGTGATGCCGCGGGTGTGGTTCTTTCGGACTGGATACAGGGCGAGATGCCGCCGAACGCCGCCGATGCGGTGCAGTTCGACATGAACCTTGGTCAGACATTGTTTGGCTTGGATGTGGATATTCCGCTTGCCTTTGACCTGCCGGGTTTTGCTCTGGATATTGACGGCGGTTTTGCGCTGGACCTTGGCTGGGCCTTTGACTTTGGCTTCGGCCTTAGTATGTCCAGCGGCTTTTACCTGGCCACCAATACGGATGATACACCCGAAATCCGCGTAACTGCGCGGGCGTATTTGCAAGGCAGCAATGGCGCACCTTTCGAAGCAACAGGCAAATTGCTGTTCTTCAAGGCCACAGTCACAGATACCATGCCAGGCGGCAGGGAAAGCGGCGCTGATGTTGTGCTGGGTCTGGATCTGAAGGGCGATTCCAAAGGAAGGCTTAGCTTGTCGCGGCTGTTTGGTCAGTCTTCCAGCAGCACAATGGGCACGATCTTCAATGTCACCACTGACATAAACCTTCTGACGACACTGGAGGCAGAGGGCGCTGCTGTCTTGCCAAAGCTAAAGGCCAATCTGGTTGTTGATTGGGATTGGCGCATTGGGCAGACAATGCCGCCTCCGACGATTGAGATGCAGGCGTTGCGACTGGATGTCGGCTCGTTGGTCAATGACTTCCTGCTGCCCATCTCGGAACAGGTTGCAGGCACTATCAGCCCGTTCAAACCCTTCGTTGATATGTTGCTGACCCCGATTGACGGGCTGGGCTTTATCAGTGCGGCGGGCTTGGAGAACACGCCTTTGGGGTTGTTGAACGGCCTGTTGAAGATACGCGGACAAAAACAGATTCCGATGTCGTTCTTCAAGGCGGTACAATTTGCAGCAAGCCTGCCGGAAACTGTGCGCGGCTGGGGTAACTCTGGCGAGATTTTGCTGGGTGACCTGAAAGGTTTTGGCGAAGGCGATGTTCAGGCCGAGGCCGGTACAATTGATTTCGGTGCCCTAGAAGGCCAGTTCGCAATGATTGAGGCGCAATCGACCGGCGGCTCTTCGGACCCCTCTCGGTCGGGCTTCAAGATGCTCGAATACCTGAAGGATATCGACAACTGGAAGGCCGTTTTCACTGGTGGCGATGCGATTCTGTTCAGTTATGAATTGCCCCTTCTTGGTGCGTCTTTCAACAGCCGTGTGCCTTTGGCGCGGGTGCCGCTTGGGCCTGTTATCGCAAGTCTGGATGCGACAGCCAGTTTCGAGGCTTTCGCCGATCTTGCGTTCGGCTATGACACCTATGGCATTCGCAAGGCATTAAGCAGCGGCAACCCGCTTGATGCTTTCGATGGCTTTTTTGTCTTTGACGTGACGCTGCCGACATTCAGAAACGGCTCTATTGT
>SKHL01000274.1 GCA_007116995.1 Limnochordia bacterium | reverse complement strand
CAAACGATCGCCTTCAACATCACTAGTTAGTTATAAGAAGCGTCGGCTTGCAGGCTGGGCCTGCAAACGATCGCCTTCAACATCACTAGTTAGTTATAAGAAGCGTCGGCTTGCAGGCTGGGCCTGCAAACGATCGCCTTCAACATCACTAGTTAGTTATAAGATTAGCACATTATGGATCTTACTTAGAAATTGTATTTAAAATGAAGGATTCTGATGTTATTCCGAGAATAATAGAATTATTGAATATTAGGTGGACTTTTTAGGGTGTTACGCTATAAATACGAGTGTTTTATATAAGAGAGGAGACTATTCCTATGCAAAGTCGTAGATGGAGGGTGTCCTTGGGTATAGGGTTGTTAATGGTATTCGTTCCGATGTGGATTATTTCCGCTGAACCTAGAGAAATGACCTCGCGCTATGCTATTGCTGATGTAGTAGATTTGGTGAGTCTAGGGGTAGTTAATGTAACTGTGACGTTGCCCACCGCACGAGGGCGAACAACTGGATTGACCAGTTCAGGGTCCGGGTTTATCGTAACCAACGATGGGTTGGTTCTTACGAATGATCATGTGGTTACGGGAGCAGAGAAGATTAAGGTGACATTATTTGATGGCACAGAGATAGATAATGTAGAATTAGTGGGTACAGATGCTCAAAGTGATATTGCCATCTTACAACTGCCAGAGATTCCGTATTTAACCGGACTTCCTACGGTCTCGCTTGGTGATTCCGACCAACTTCGGGTGGGCGAGTGGGTGATTGCATTTGGGAGTCCTTTTGCTGTGCATTTAGGCACCCAGTTGTCGGTGACAGCAGGTATTATTAGCACCCTCAATCGTAACATCGAATCGGGTGGTATGTTATACCGTGAGTTTTTACAAACAGATACGGCTATTAATCCAGGAAACAGTGGAGGACCCTTGGTAAACTTAGAAGGAGAGGTAGTCGGGATTAATACAGCGATTATCCCCTTTGCTCAAGGTATTGGGTTTGCTATTCCAATCAATCGAGCCAAGAGTATTATGGAACAGCTGCTTACTCATGGCAAGGTGCTTCGACCTTGGCTTGGAGTTAATGTAACTGGAGTTTCCGAAGCGACGGCTGAGGAACAAGGCTTATCCCAACCTCGTGGTGGGAAAGTCACGGGCGTATTGCGGCGTAGCCCTGCTGAAAAAGGTGGGATTCGTGTTGGAGATATCGTAATAGAGATAAATCGACAGATTGTATATGGCCCTCAGGATGTTAGTCATATCATTTCCAGGATGGATGTTGGTGAACGAGCCGTTATTGTCATCCTTCGTGATGGATACCGCATTAATCTAATGATAGAAATTGAAGCTGAACCAGTGTCCTAATAGCAGGAGTGTATAGTATGACGAAGTGGATTCTCTGCCTTCATTTATTTTTGCTTATTTCCGGTTCCTCACTACAGGCAACTGAGCATTTAGTTTATGTTGATATTAATATGGGCTTTGGGATGCAACAGGCTACACCAGGGTTTATTCCTGTTTGGATCCATATTGAAAATAAAGGTATGGCTGTTACAGGAGAAATAGTGATTACAACAACGCACAGGGAGTTACTCCAAGCACGGCAACGAAGCGAAGAGTATCGTATACCTGTGTCTTTACCCTCCAACTCAGATCGAGTATATCAAGGTGTGGTTATGTATAGTGGTAGTCCCTATCAGATTCGCATTGAGACGGATGAGGGAGATATTATCTATAATCAGCCCTATGAACTACAGGTTGTAAATCCAGTTAATCATCAAGTTTTGGTGGTTAGCGATAATCAAGGGGGCTATGATTTTCTCCGCAATGCAGAAATGAATAGGGTTAGTGTTTTTTATCTCCAACCACAATTCTTACCGATGGATTGGTTAGGGTATCAGACTGTCGACACGATTATTATTCACGAGGCGAATCTTAGTGGGATGAATAGCAGTCAGGTGGAAGCATTACTTGGCTGGTTGGCTTCAGGCAAAAATCTGATTTGGACGGGAGCTGGTGGACACCAATGGATCAATACTGCGCTATTTCGGCGTGTGTTTCCCATGGAGATCCGTCAGAAACGAGTTATCTCAATTAATGAAGCTGACGCTCAAGGTATATTTGCTGGAGTGACGCAATTAGAAGTCTGGGATATTCGTGACGCAGAACAGGCTGTGATTTTGGATGCAGCAGGCATTCCTCTTGTTGTCCAAAATCAAGTAGGAATGGGGTTAGTGTACTTTTTGGCTTTTGACCCCATATCCCCAGCTCTCCGACTTTGGGAAGGGCGGGAATGGTTGATTCAGGAATTGCTACAAGATTCAGAATGGGATCTACTGGGCAGCCAACTCCTATCACAGCTTGCAGGGAATATGTTATCAAGTGTCCAGAATCAAGCGCCTAACAAGATTTTTGTCATGTTGGTTTCCTTATTGACAACTATGGTAGTACTCTTGGTTTATCGTTTTTCTACTCGGGGACAGACCAGGGTATGGCTACTGATGCTAGCAATGAGTACGGGTAGTCTATTGATGGGTGCAGCTCTATATACCTATATCGGGCGAGATTTGAAAATACAGAATAGATTAGTGACCAACGTGGCTTTTATCTTCAAGCACCCTCAAGCCAGTCGGGGCGTAGTCGAAGGGTATATAACATATATTGCCACTGAACCACTTAACCCGGCTTTTGTGATTAATCGCGGAAAAGGTAGTATTGCTTCGTTATCGCCTGTAGCTGATTCGCAGTTTATCCCTACACACACACAGATTTTACCGGGACAGATTAATCTGACTGTAGATCCGCCCAATAATTGGGCGCCAGTAGGCTTTCGTAGTTACTATCATGCTGATATTCCTATCCATACGTCTATAACGATGCTAGAGGACTTGCTTCGAATTAGTATTGATAACCAGTCAAATTTCATGATTGAACAGAGTTACTTATATTACCAAGATAGATGGTTCTCACTGGGCCAGGTAAGCGCTGATCAAGATCAACTCTTCATGTTGAGTTTGAGTATTCGGAGCGAAACAGATATTGAGAAACTATTTGGAGCCCTTGGTAGGACAATTCCCGGTAGACAGTTCAGTGCTCAAGAACGGAGGATAAGGCTAGAACGCAGTATCATCTCTACACTGACGCAGATATACCGCGGCGAATTGGAAGCAGCTAGCTCTACAGGTAACGCCTTTATCATAAGTATATTGCGAGGATCTGGCTTGGCTGAAGCGCCCCGATTAGCAGTTGTAGGGAATGAGAGTTTCTTTGGGTTTTTACTGTCTCCGATTAGTCTGAAATAAAGGGATGAGGGTCGTGTTAGTAGAAAAGCTAATTATGATTTTTATTAGTGATATCCATAATTATGTGCAAGATGTGAAGTTCTGGATGCTAAATAGCCTAATTATACTAGGTGTGGGATATAGTGTAGCTCAAGCCTGGCCCCATGAATTTGCCCAAGGATTTATAGAACCATTAGTGGGCAGGGTATTTGTTTATAGTTTAGCCATCATATTGCTTTTTAGTAATCTATATTTAGTTGACGGCCTATTTCGCTTTAAGGGTGTGCATACTATCAGCCAATGGAAACATTATGGAGGGTTTTCTACTGGTGAAATTGTAACAGCCAAAGCACTCTCTGTTGGCATCCAAAATATTGTATTATTAGTTTCCACCGTGCCTGTGGGTGTGCTAGTTAGTTTTGTCAGCGGATTACCGGTCAGGGCACTACTTCACATTTATCTGATGACTGCGGTTCTAGCTATTTCTACTGGTTGGTTACGTCTGGTGGTGAATGAAAACTTTCGCCAACGAGGCTGGTTAGTTGCTATATTTCTGGGTGGGCTCTTCATTCTAGCCCTAGTGATAACGGCACCGGCCCAGTATGCGTATCTAGATCTTCGAGTTCTCTTGGTCTTACTGGGACTAAGTATAGTATTGCTACTTGATTTAGTGATTGATGTGATCGGTCTAATGTTTCGTTAGGAGTTGAGGATAGATGTCTCTGCGTAATCAGATATTCCTGAAAATTGAAGAATATAAGCGGAACTGGCAGAGAGTACAGGGATTAACCTGGTTTTTACGGGGTGTTGTTGCTTCAGGAGTGGTACTCTTTATCGTTCTAGCCTTACAGAAGTTGTTGTTTGTAAACATCTCTTTGAACTTGGCGCTGATGGTGAGTGCGTTCATACCATTAGCTTTTGGTGTAATCGGGCTCCTTTGGCCGACGAATCCACGCTGGGTAATCGGGCAAGCTGATCATAATCTGGAATTACAGGCTAGATTAATTACTAGCTTTCAAATGATGGAGCAAGAGAGCGACAATCCATTTCGTCATTTACTTGAGGAGGATGTCTTAACAAAACTAAATAGCATATCGGAGCAAAAACCGTTTGTTTTTACGTTTTGGCCGGAAGGAAAAGCGCTGATTGTGGTTGGCCTATTGGTTATATCGTTCGCTAGCTGGTCTGGTCGGACGCCACTCCCGTTAGAGAGACTGTATGAACCACTGCCCATACCCATAGGTGAAGAAGCGTTTCCTGAGTTAGCGGAAGAGTTGTTTCGAGATACCTTAAAGCAAGATAGTAACCGGATTCAGCCACAGGCTATGGATTTTACGGAGTACAAACCTCAAACTGAGGAAGAGCGTGACGCCTTATTGCGTCAACAAGAGGAGTTACAACAACGATTGAGTCAGGAGATGCGAGATAGCCAGGAAGTTTTGCGGCAGCGATT
>SKHL01000072.1 GCA_007116995.1 Limnochordia bacterium | reverse complement strand
TCTCTTGATAAATCTCCTCACGGTGAACGCTCACATCTCGTGGAGCCTCGATCCCTAACTTTACTTGATCCCCCCGCACATCGACAATGATGATTTTAATATCATCACCAATAATTATGCTTTGATCTGTTTTGCGAGTAAGTACTAGCATAAAGTGTCCCTCCCTGGACTATATCCTTCCCTAATGCTGTAGGATTTAGACAGATCTGCGTAACTCCTGGTTAGGCTGATCCACTGATTGGTCTTTCTTTTTCTGCTCAAATGTGGTTCGTTGGAATTCTGCTAACACATTATGTTTAGTATGATACTTTCCGTCCATTAACACTACTTGCTTTGCTAATTTCTTTTTTGTATTTATTACCAGTGGTGCCTGTAAATTGGCTGTCATCTCCGCTATGTTCTCTGGGACCGTGACAATAACATAAACCTGTCCCTCGCTAGCATCGGTAAAGCCGAGTTCCTTAACCATTGGACCTTCAAGACATACCTGATAATCGCTACGTAGAAGTTCAGGCATGAGAACCACAAAAACTAGCTCCGCCTCTTCCACCGATTGCAAAAACCAGAAAAAACTATCTTTCTCATCTAGAATAACATATTTCTTGTATTCCTCAAAGCCCAATAATCCTTGGGGAAAAACTAAAACATTCTCTGGTTGAACTTCCACTTCACCAAACCGTTCTGTCAGAATTCGCATAATCTATACTCACCCTTTGGTATCAAGATTACTTCCCTTGTTCATTGAGATATGCACTGATCCCATCATCCACTGGATTTCTGGTGGATACGTTTTTACATTTATATCCAGACTTCCAGGTTGCCATCCTATCTCTAATTGATAATCAAAGCGTATAGTTGGTCTCGTTTTTGGCACCATGTCCACATTTAACTCCGGGATTTCTGATCGCATGGCCTCCACTGCTAAGCGAGCGCTCACATCTTGAGATCTCATATCCCGAGCAAAAGCATCCCCCTCCTGAGCTCGCTTGGCCACTCCAGCAAGGACCATCTGTCGACCTTCTTCTGCTACTTTGGTCGTAAAATGCCATAAATCGCCAAGACCTACTTCGTTCATGGGTTGCTGTTGATCAATTTCTAATTGTGGCCCGCGATACTCCATCCGAGCCTGGGTAAGCCGTTGTCGGATCTCCCCTTGAGGCTGGGTGACTTGAATCTGTGACCGAGGATAAGAAATACCTATGGATAGAGACATATGAGATCACCCTAACGCAAGAAATCAACTAAGGAGGGCTGAATGATCCGAGCCCCCACCGATAGAGCTGTGCGGTATACATTCTCTTCTGCTTTTAAATGCATGATGGCCTCAGTTACATCCACGTCCCTAGCATTGCTAAGCAATTTACTTAAGTTTAATTTCAGATCTGTTAATCGTTCACGAGATAATTCCACCCGATTCATCTTGGCCCCAGTCTCGGAGCGATGACTCAATATCTGATCGAAGACCACGTCTAACTCGGCTAGATCCGACGTTCCTAAGCTACCTGTATCCCCTGTTTTCAGACTGTGATGGAGATTATGGAGAATATCAAATACCGGTGTAAACAGATGCTCAGTAACTTCACCATCGCGATTATCGGCGTTAATGGCATTAATCGCTAATTCAGACCCGACTCCAATTTCCACATTCAGTGATGCTAAATCCCGTGGATTATCAGGATTCTGATAATCCCTATATCCTCCCTGATACGTAATCTGCATATAGTCCTCACTACTGGGATCCGTTGAGACCCGGTGAAATGGTAGAGTAGTTGTCATCTGACCAGAAAAAAGATACTTCCCACCGTGAGTGGAATTCGCGAGCTGCAGTACATTACCAAATAACTGCTCAATTTCATCCGCAATCGTCTGCCGATCAGAATGACTAAGACTATCGGTCGCACTGTATACCGTTAATTCTCGGGCTCGGTGAAGCACGTTAGTGATAGAATCAAAAACCGTGTCTGTGGAATCCATCCAGGAATAGGCATCATCTACGTTTTTTATGTATTGTTCATTCTCAACCAACGACGATTTTAACTGCATGATACTGGTAACCGACGCTGGATCATCAGATGGTAATAATACTCGCTTGCCTGTGGCTAGTTGCTGTTGGAACCGATCAAGACGACCAAGCCCTTGATTTAGGTTACGAAGCATGGTATTATTCATCGATTTATTCGTAATCCGCATTACCAAACCCTCCTAACGTCCTACCATTCCCAATCGATTGATTATCGTATCTAGTGCTTCATCCATTACCGTCATAATCCGAGCAGCCGCCGAATAAGAGTGCTGAAAGCGAATCATGTCTGCCATCTCTTCATCTAAACTAACTCCTGATACCGACTCTCGTAGATTCTTTAGATGGTTTACAAGTACATCCTCGTTATCTAGCATGATCTGGGCTTCCTGGGACTTTACACCAAGGCTAGAGATAATCGAGTTGAACTGGTCTGCTAGGGTAATTCCCCTATCTCTGGTAGGGTTGTATCGCAGACTAGCAAGTTCCAAAGCTATTTCACCGTTGCCGATAACGGTTTCACCTGCAATCTGATGGGCACTAGCTGCAATATCTCTCGGTGAGGCTATATTTAATCGAATGGTCAAACTAGGATCATCGTCTAAATCAATGGCACCTTGGTCTTCAGGCTGTTCAGCCACAAAAAAAACTGTTCCAGGCAGGTCGTTTAAGGAGTATCCCTGCTGGTGAATATGGTTAACTGCATTGATTAAATCGGCTGTCCAATCATTTAATTGCTCTATAAACCCCTGCACCTCTTGGTCCCGGAATAGGAGAATTCCACCTAACTCACCCGCGGTGATTTCAACAGGTGTTCCCATTCCACTCCAAACCACTTCTTGGCGTTCATATTGAGGAATAATACCTTCGTTGCTGACTTTTACGGTTAAGGGGGTGGTCTGGTTTCGTTGCACTAATGTGGCCCCTCCGATACTAACCATCACCATGTTCGTACTATCTTCCATGACCTCAATATTCGTAATCTCAGATAACCGCTGTAGCAACTCATCCCGCTTATCCAAAAGATCGTTAGGATTATTACCAGAAGAAGATACTTTTCCGATCTGTTCGTTTAGTTGCGCGATTCGCTCTGCTAATGAGTTAATTTCGTCTACTTTTACATTAACTAGCCCATTCATGTTATCTCGCAACCGACCCAACTGAGAACGGCTATGACGGATTGTCTCCGCAACGACACTGGCTCGTTGTAAAACCACCGTTCGGATAGATTCGTTCTCTGGGTCCTTACTTACTTGTTGTAGCGAATCCCAATACATGTCTAGCGCATGATGAATATTGTTCTCAGACGGCTCATTAAAGATTAGTTCAATTTGGGATAGCCCTTCCTGCATAGACTTCCAATACCCATAGTTGTGGTTCTCCTGACGCAACCGTGTTTCTATAAATTGATCACGCATTCTGGTCACTTGACTTATCTGAACACCCGTGCCGATTTGCCCATTGGCCATATTATGCTGTAGGGCTGGGGCTGAATAGGGGTTACTTGCTGTATGCACGGCGACTTGACGCGCATATCCCGGGGTATTGGCGTTGGCTACATTATGTCCGACTACGTCTAAGGAGCGTTGTTGAGCTTGCAGAGCTCGTCTGGCTATCTCAATTCCACTAAAGGTTGTTCGCATAACTACACCTTCCGGTCAAAAAATGACTTACTCTTCCTGGTAGTACCTTGACGAGCATAGGTGCTTGGCGTATCGTCCACTAACAAATTTAAGCTAAATTGAACAAAAGCCAAAGATTCTTGGAGTAATTGCTTGTTAATCTCATTCAATGACTGCAACTTAGCAAGATTCTCCCGTAAGGTATCTGTTAAGCTGGAAATATTGGCATCCGATTGCTGGGCTAACCATTCAGTTAAGGTTAATCCCGGTGCGATCACATCAAATAGCTCTTCTCGCTGGCTCTCAACCTGTTGCAGCTGATCGATTAGTGTCTGTTCTTGTTGAGCAATAGTAGCTACTTTGCTGCCTTGATTAATGCTCAGCTGTTTCTGCTCCCCCAGAGCGAGCAACTGCTCCACTAGATTATTGTCTCTTTCTAACAAACTGATAAGGGCTTGGTAAACCTCCATGTTTACACCTTCTGTTTCATATACTTCAACATACTTGTGGCAATATCTTCTCCACTAACCTTATAGGTGCCAGTCGACACTGCTTCCTTCAGCTCTTGGGCTTTAGCACTGATCTCCTCTGGAGCATACACTTGTTGAAATATGGCATTTAGTTCCTTACTCTCACTAGATAAGGTCACCTTATCTTGGCCCTTACTTGGCTTAGGGCTGTCGGGCTTGTGACCCACTTTCGTTTGTTCTTGGTAAATTCGACCTATCTGCTGAACTGGCTTACCTGAGATAATCATAGATTTACCTCCCCTCACAGTTTATATCGACAACATTCTCTTGGATCTTTAATGCGATTCCAATAAGGAAATTTACCTAATCCATTAATAATCTCGTTTATCACGCAAATTCTCAAAGGCGCGAATACGTGCCTTTTCCCTACCCTGTTCTACCGCACTTTTACGAGGCTTTGAAGGGGTTTCTTCCACCTTCATCTGAACTAGACATCTCTCACATACTCGCCCTCTCATAATCGGAGTCCCACAAATTGAACACTGTTGATTTGCATCACTTGGTAACACATCTAAGCGTCCCTCGCGAATAAACTCTTGGACTCGATCTAACTGAACCTTAGTCGCCGCGACAACCTCTCTGGTCGTAGCCTTGG
>SKHL01000218.1 GCA_007116995.1 Limnochordia bacterium | reverse complement strand
CTTTAAATAATCTAAGATTGGGTGATTCATAAGCATCGGTCCTTTCTGGAATTAGTCTTTGACAGCGCTTTGTAGCTTGTAAATAAGGGTGGTGATTATATCAACTCGATTGAAGGGGGTAATAAAGTAGAATCCGTCCACAACTGATCTTAATTTAGAGGCAATGTTATAGGCGATGTCTATTCCCACCTGGTTCGCTGTGTCTCGATCCATGTCGGGCTTAAAGCGTGTAAGATACATATCAGGAATACGAATCCCTGGCACCTCATTGTGGATAAATAGCGCGTTATTGAGACTAACTAAGGGCATAATTCCGGCTAGGATAGGTATGTCTGATATCTGCTTTATTTTGGTAATGGTCGAGACGGCTGTGTCATCAAAGATAGGTTGAGTGAGAAAAAAGGATGCTCCGTTCTGCATTTTCTGTTCCATGCGTGTTATCTGACTCCCTGGATTGACTACATTCAGGTTAAGGGCACCACCTAGGAAAAAAGAATCTTGAGGAAAATTGCCCTGATTTAGCTGGCCAATTAGTTTCATTAAAGTCATGGAGTTTAGGTTAAAGACACTCTTTATCTCACTGCGATCATTGCTGGCGATTGGGTCTCCGGTGACAGCTAGAATATTGCGAATCCCCTCCATGTGAGCAGCCAACAGGCTAGCCTTTGCGGCAATGATATTTCTGTCTCGACAACAAAGATGAGGAATGGTCGTGATGCCAATCTCCCGTTGGATTTTAGCAGCTAAAACTAAAGAATCCATGCGGGCCCGGGCTAAGGGAGAATCAGCGATGGTGATCGCATCTACACCTGCTTGTTGCAAGCGCTTCGCTGCTCGGATAGTGGGAGCTGCATTGCCGGTAAGAGGTGGATCTAATTCTACGGTGATGGTAAACTGCTTATTGGCTAGTTTATCCCGAAAGGGATTAATTTTTGCTTTTTTCCGTCTAGGCTGCTGTTTCTGCTTGCTTTGTTTGACTCTAAGTTTTTGAGGAACATGAACTTGTAAACATTTAGCGAGAGCTTCTATATACGCAGGTGTAGTACCGCAACAGCCACCGAGGATCTTGACACCATATGTTGCCAGTTCCAGCATCACATGGGCAAAGTACTCGGGATTCTCATGATAAACAGTCCGCTCATTGACGATCTGGGGATAGCCTGCATTGGGCAAGGCTGACACAATCTGGGTGATCGGGGTAATCTCTTTAATTAATTGGACTAGGTGGGTAGGTCCTACGCCACAGTTAAAGCCAAAGGCATCGATAGTATCTGTGGCTCGGATTTGGTGGTTCAATTCAGAGATGGTTAGCCCTTTACGCGTTGAACCTTCTAAAACCATCGCGAATTGGGTAAGAATAAAGGCTGTTGGATCCTGGTCTTTTATATAGCGGAACACCGGTCTGAGATCTTCGAGATCACTAAGCGTTTCAAAGAAAAAGTTTTTGGCACCTAGATCGAGAAAGGTATCAACGATGTGTTTATACTGATCAAAACTAGCTAGTAAGTCTTGATCATGTTCCATAGAGGGCTCCGGAATGGGGCCAATGCTAGCAGCTAGATAGATTTGATCATGAGCCGTTTCCTGTGCTGCTTCTTGCGCTAGATGATACCCAGCCTGAATAACACTGGTTAGTTCTGCTTGGCTTAAGGATAGGGTAACTGCATTGGCCGAAAATGTATTAGTGCGAATGAGCTTAGCTCCTGCTCGGATATACTCGCGATGAATGGCTTTTACTAGTTGCGGATTGGTTAGATTTGCTGGTTCTGATAAGGAGGAAGTACTACCCATTTTCTTTCCGTAATAGGTACCCATTGCTCCGTCGGTGATTAGAATATTGTCTTTAAGATACTCTTTCAGCATGGATTACGCTCCCATCCGTATATATTTGATATGATTGTTAAATTGCCTTTATTTTACCGTACCGGGTACGTAGTGTAAAGGTGGATTTACTTATATTTCTGCGAAAATACATGAAAGTGTACAAGGATTTACCAAGATTCAGCGTAAAGTCTCCGAACTTCAGGTACGGGGATACAAGCCAAATATATGTTTGACTGATATAGCGCAACCCTATATAATGTTAATATGGAATGTAAAACCAACAGGAGTAATATTTATTCGATACATAAGAAGCTCCCCAAATGCTCGGATTCGAATTCTCTTGGCTCGCAAGCGATTCAAGATATTGGATACTAGTTCGAAAACGGAGGTAGACATGAAAAATTCCAATAGTGACCTAACAAAAAGAGTGACAGATCTTGCTATGCGTAGTGGCGCAGCGCTGGTAGGCTACGCTCCTATCCATCGGTTCGAACATGCTCCAGAATTGTATCATCCCCGTCGCATATATCCGCAAACAAAGACAGTGATTGCCTTAGGGATTCCGCAAATCCGCGGAACACTAAAGGCGGTAGAAGAAGGTACGTATTTTAATTCGTATATTTGTGACTCCTACTATATCATTAATGAGGTTGTTGCCCCTCTCATGCTACGTAGTCTTTGTATGTTCTTAGAAGAGTATGGATATTCTAGTGTTCCAATTCACAATCCCTTCTTTCCACATATGGGACGACAAATCCGTCCCCATGAGCCAACAGGTCCAGACGGAATGATTTCCCTACGAGTGATGGGGGTAGCAGCTGGTCTCGGAGAATTTGGAATGCACAAGCTACTAATGACACCCGAATTTGGGCCTAGACAACGAGTATATGCAATATTTACCGATGCCGAATTAGATGAAACTCCTCTGTTTCGGGGTGCAGTTTGTGACGAGTGTGGTATTTGTGTTAGAGAATGTCAAGCTGATGCCATTGGGACGATACGGGATCAGGTGATTAAAATTGAGGATGTGGAATTTAAACACGCTCCCTTTAATCCAGAAGCCTGCAGCCGAGTCCACAGTGGGCGAGACCCAAAATATGATCCATTCTTTGTTGAGGGGGATACACCCGGGCAAGATACCAAGCACAAAGAACGGGTGTACAATCGCTACCGTCACTATACGGCCTGTGCTGGTCGAGGGTGTTTACGATCCTGCATCGACCACCTAGAAAAAACGGGGAAAATATCGCATTCAAATTATGTACTTCCTTTAATTGAGGGAAAACGCTGGGATGCTAGTGAGAGCTGGCCATTAGACAAAGCGTAACTTTGGACTTTTCTGTGCCATTGGCACACAAGTTTTTTGTTAGTAAGATAGCCTGTAGTTAAGCACGAAAAATCAGATTTAGCAGGGTTTTGCTGATATATGAGCAAACATAGAGAAAGATCGGTTAAGAATGTTTACACGAAGCATTCAGCATAGTGAGTGAATAGAGACGATGATTATACAATAGGAGGACATTAAAATGGGAAAAACAGTACTGACGATTCAAGGGGAAGACTTCTACATTAACGGACAAAAGACATATTCAGAAATCGTTGGTAGCAAACCAGCGGCGCATGGTCTGCTTATGAATGCCCGGTTTATTCAGGGACTATTTGATGACAAGGCGAATCCAGAGCGTTTTAACCGATTCGGTCGTAGCTTTGACCCAGACAAAAACACCGACGATCTAATTGCTTCATTACCAGAATGGTATAAGTACGGTTTGCGTGCATTTACTGTTGGGTTACAGGGCGGAGGACCCTGCTTTACTGTGAACAATGGTTCCATTCGAAATAATCTATTCGGACCAGACGGAAAGAGTTTAGATCCAGCATACTTAGCCCGGCTCGATCGTTTGATTACAGCTGCGGATCAGCTTGGTATGGTGGTTATCGTTAGTTACTTCTATCCAGGACAATTACCTAGGATTAAGGATGGACGGTCTGTCGCAAATGCTGTTCGCACTGCGTCACGATTCCTGAAGAGCAAAGGATATACCAATGTGATTATTGAGGTCTGTAATGAGATGGATGTAGACCGAGGTCATTCGATAATTCACCAACCTGAAGGAATGGCAGTCCTCATTGAACTAGCTAAAGAAGAATCAGGTGGAATGCTAGTTGGCTGTAGTGGTGGTGGTGGAAGCTCCTTTCGCGAGGTTAGTGAAGCAAGTGATGTAATTCTCATTCATGGAAATGGCTGTAGTCGGCAAAGATACTATAACTTAATTGCAAAAGTCCGAGAATATAGTCCAGGGAAGCCTGTTGTTAATAACGAAGACTCCCAGGCCATCGGTCAGCTAAAAGTGGCTTATAACACACATACATCCTGGGGATATTATAACAACATGACCAAGCAAGAGCCACCAACGGATTGGTCCATAACCAGAGGAGAAGATCAGTTTTTCGCCTGGCGTATGGCGGAGGGTATTGGGATAGACGTACCAGCGATTCCTGAGGAAGATCAGTATTATCTACAAGGGTTAGAGAAAGATATGACCTACGATGAAAAGCGGTGGCTACGGGTCGCTAGCCTCTATCCAGAGAAGATCGATTATGTTGAGTTCTACTGTAATGGAGAGTGTGTCTATTCCTGTTATAATGAACCGTTCAGTATCGACTATCGGTCTAACTGGTCACAAGGTGGACGGAAGGTTGACACCAAGGATCAATGGAAAGCAGTTATTTATCTCCGTGACGGACAGGTAATTGAGCGCACCTAAGCAATGTGCGATAACAACCTTTATAGGACATAAAAACGGTGCTAGCAGAAAACTAGCACCGTTTTTCTTGGTGTGCCACGCATGACACATAGCTAGGCGGTGAAAGTCCGCTATGGGGGCTGGCAGTAGCCAACCATTAGCCAAGCGCAAGGGTGTCCATCGCGAGGTGGAATCTGAAGGAAGCGTGATG
>SKHL01000283.1 GCA_007116995.1 Limnochordia bacterium | reverse complement strand
GTTATAGCCCCGTATGTAAAAGCAGATGGATTTGGAAGCGAAAGAGTACTGTTGGTTGGATATCCAGCAGGAATATGGGTGGCATTAACATCCAACGCTAAATACTCATCGAGTCCGATAGCGAACAGTACAGTGATGGAAAGTTGAAAAGAACCCTTAACAGGGAGTGAAAAGACTCTGAAACCAGATAGTTATAGTGAGGTACGGCACTACGGTGTTGTACCGTGCGTTTTGAATAACGTGCCAGCGAGTGTATTTTTATGGCAAGGATAAGCCTTACTACAAGGTGTATCCGTAGGGAAACCAATTACCCGCAGTTTACGAGGGGTATGGTATGAAAGTGCCATTGAGTCATAGGAATACGACCCGAATCCGCTCGATCTTGTCCTGGGTAAGGTGAAGTCAGGGTAAAACCTGGTGGAGGCCTGAAAAGGTTCTACGTGCAAGTGTTCTTTTAACCTGGGATAAGGGGTGAAAAGCCAATCGAGAGCGGTGATAGCTGGTTCCTGCCGAAGTTGGTCGTAGTCAAGCGTCGATCGAGATGGTGGCAATTGTAGAGCTACGGATAAAGGATTTAGGGGGAGAAATCCCTCGGTTCTCTGTCCAACTCCAAATGTTGTCACATTGTAGACATCGGCAGACGGCAGTACGGAGTAAGTGTGTACTGCGAGAGGGGAACAACCCAGACTGAAGTTAAGGTCCCTAAATATTGATTAAGTGTTAACGGGTAAAGAGCGCGTGTACTCCAAGACAGAGAGGAGGTTAGTCTAGAAGCCGCAAACCTTTAAAAAGTGCGTAACAGCTTACTCTTCGAGAGTATACGTCTTTAAGATGGACGGGGCTAAATCAATTACCGATACTTCAGACGTCTCAAAAGGACGTGGTAGGCAAGGCGACCGGTCAGGACAGAAGTGCTTCCGAGAGGAAGTGTGGACCTGGTTGGTATGAGAATGCTGGCGATAGTAGGAACATAGTACTGTGAGAATCAGTATGGTCGAAAGGGCAAGGGTTTCTTGGCAATGCAAATCAGCCAAGAGTTAGTCGATCCTAACCTACATCCTAACTGGATGAAAGGGAAAGGGAAACCGGTTAATATTCCGGTACTTCTTATGTACATGCGGTAACGCAAGTCTTGTTTCTGACCCATTGGAATAGACCGACGGCAGTCGTTACTGTCGTTAATCATGATAATTCATACGAGTAGCGTAATGCTGAGAATGTGAATAAACGTGAGATGAGCGGTGTTTTGCATCGTTCGGTTGATATCTGGTGGCCATGAAAAAGGAACAAGAATGGATCATAGGTAGTCGTACTCAGAACCAGCACAGGTGCCCCTAGGTGAGAAGCCTAAGACCTGCAGGGTACAATCCGCTCAAGGGAACTCGGCAAATTAGTCCTGTACCTTCGGTATAAGGGATCCCTACGGTCGTGTCTGTATAGATGCGATTATAGGGTGCAATAACTAAGACGGTCCGACTGTTTAACAAAAACTTAACTTCCTGCTAGCCTGAAAAGGTGTGTACAGGAGGTGACGTCTGCTCAGTGCCAGCATTTTAAGCACCTGTTCAGGGGTGTGAAGAACTGGTAAACAGCGGGAGTAACTATAACTCTCTTAAGGTGAACAAGTTGCCTTATCAAAATCTGGCTATATGCTGGAACGTCTGTGAATCCCACACTACTCGTCATAAGCACTGGACATCTCGTCGTGAGATATTTAAGTGAATATGGCAGTGAAAATGTGATGGGTGCAGATAATCAGCAGGAAAGGCTAGATGCACGTTGGATAGTTGGTTTTGTTGAAGGCGAAGGGTGTTTTCACGTCGCAATCAATAAAATGTCGAAGATGCATATAGGTTATCAAGTGTTGCCTGAGTTCAGAGTTGTTCAGCATCTTCGTGATGTACATGTACTTCATATGCTCAAATCATTTTTTGGGTGTGGAAGTATAGTTGTTAATCATGGAGATAGAATGGAATATCGTGCTCGTGGAATAAAAGACTTAACAATTATTGTTAGTTTTTTCAAGCGTCACACGATGTATACTTCAAAACAAAAGAATTTTCTTTTGTTTTCGGAGGTAATTCAGCTGATGAAAAATAAACAACATCTGAACACTAAAGGGTTACATAAGATAGTTGCATTAGCATCTTCTATGAACAATAAAGTTCAACGTTATCTAGAATCCTCAGAGACTGCACGCCAGACTGGGTAAAACCAGAAGATACAGTCCGACCCTTACAGCGATGTAAGGAGGCGTAGAGAAATTTGCGTCCGCCATCGTTAGATGGTCAGTAGCCTCGTGGTAGGTGAAGTAACAGATGTGAGCGAAATGCCTTGCCGTTTGATTGACGGCCTGCATGAATGGCGTAACGAGACTGTCACTGTCCCTGAGCGGAACCCTCCGAACAACTTTACTGGTGCAAAGGCCAGTGATTTCCAGTGGGAAGCGAAGACCCCGTGAAACTTTACTGTAGCCTGTAGCTGTGCTGTAGGGCAGAGTATATAGCGTAGGTAGGAACCGTTAAAACAATATCGCTAGATGTTGTGTAGGTGACAATGTAACACTACCTATTCAGTCATACAGTGCTTACTCGCAATGCGAGGACACCTATTGGTGGACAGTTTGGCTGGGGTGGCACTCCGTCGAAAATGTAACGACGGAGCCCAAAGGTTAACTCAAGCCGGTCAGAAATCGGCTGGAGAGTGCAAGAGCATAAGTTAGCCTGATTGAGTTCGCATTAATTCCGAACGCAAACACGAAAGTGTGGTCTAGCGAACTTCAGTACCTCCTTAATGGGGGTCTGAAATGACAGAAAAGTTACTCCGGGGATAACAGAGTTGTCGCGCCTGAGAGTTCATATCGACGGCGCGGTTTGCTACATCGATGTCGGCTCTTCCTATCCTGGCCGTGCAGAAGCGGCCAAGGGTGGGGGTGTTCACCCATCAAAAGGGATCGTGAGCTGGGTTCATAACGCTGTGAGGCAGTTAGTTTGATATCTACTGGAAATGTTGATGTCTGAGAGGAAGGACCTCTTAGTACGAGAGGAACGGGGGTTCGGCGCCTCTGGTTTACCGGTCATCCAACAGGGTGTTCGCCGGGCAGCTACGCGCTAACTGATAAGCGCTGAAAGCATCTAAGTGCGAAGCAGACCTCGAAAAGAGACATCAGAGCATCCATAGAAGATGGGTTTGATAGGACCGGTGTGTACGTGTCGAGCTTCGGCGAGGCATTCAGCATGCGGTTACTAACGCTCTAAATTTTTATACATTCCACTCCACCTAGATGATCTCCTTTTTTTCTTTTTATTTTTCCGATTTTTTAGGAATCTAGCGTCAGCTTTTTTCTCCAAAAGCAAATAAGTACGCAGAACAATAAGCAGATAGCGTGAGCTGTCTTCTTAAATTTGATACAAGAATGAAATAAAAAAATAATCTCTTCATATCTATTTCTTGAACACAAATATATCTATAGTATCCCTGCCTATTTTTTAAACATACACATATTCCCTTTACTATGAGAACAGAAATCTTGCGTCTAATGCCTGGAATTCGTCGTCTTGAAACACAAGTAGGGGAAATACATCGTCAATTATTATTTATGATACATCTTGATCCTTTTTCTCCAGGGCTTGATGAACTCGAATCGATAGCTGCAGAACCGAGGGAAGGCTATGAAGATGTTGTCAACCACATATTACACACAGGTCATCAACTTCGTGTCGAGGCAGAATCCCGTAGAGAGAACATACAGCAGCTTCTTCAAAACATGAACATACCTTGGTATTTGAAACAGCCAGATGAAGAAAAAAACTATTTCTTCAAAGGTTCTCCAATGAGAATTAATAAAGAGAATGGACCGATGCAGCTCACATGTGCTCAGAATGAGTATAAGGTGATATATAATAAGGATATTACAGATACAGTGATTCCATTAGTCATAGCAACATGTACTTATAGATAAGCGCCAGTATACATAGTGCTGTTATTTCGAACACACTCTGTAAAAAAAACATATAAATGCTTCTGACGATAATAATGTATGTCACAATTTTTGAAAGCCAGCAGTTCTAAAATCGGCAAATCTCCAGGTACTATTATATACACTGGAAAAGCACGGTCTGAGCCTGTTAGAATAGAAGTTATTTCTTATAATAAAGAAGGCATAACTACTGAAAGCAATGTTTCAGTTGCATCCTTACGGAAGCTAGCGCATTCTTCAAAAGGTATTGTGTGGATCAATGTTATAGGGTTGCATCAGCCCGAGATTATTGAAGAGCTTGGGACTATTTTTGGTATAAATGCACTTGTCCTTGAAGATATTGCAAATGTCAATCACCGACCTAAGTTTGAGTACCATGGGTCGTTTCTTTTTATAACGTTGAAGATGCTTCGTATGCATGAAAATCTTATCTCCGAACACTTCAGTATAATCACTAAGAAAAACACAATCTTAACATTCCAGGAACAAGAAGGAGATTTATTTGACTCTATCAGAACACGACTCAAAAACCAGAGAGGAAGAATCAGGGGTAAGGGAAGTGACTATTTGACTCACGCATTAGTTGATGCAATTATTGACAATTATTTTCCTATCCTTGAAAAAATAGGCGATCGTTTAGTTGATTTGGAAGAAGGTATACAAGATTCAGATACAACAGAACTAATTACAAAAATTCACCAAAATCGCCGTATGATTATTACATTACGTCGACATTTGGCCTTTACGTGAATTACTCAACTCATTTATCAGAACTGAAACAAAATTAATATCTAAAGAAACTAATTTATTGCTTCGTGACTCATACGATCATATTATT
>SKHL01000109.1 GCA_007116995.1 Limnochordia bacterium | reverse complement strand
TTACCTATCCGTCATTCATATCCATAGGCTCAGGAAATATGCTTATTTATTGGAGAATTGGAAGTGCATCTAGTGGAGAAATGAACTTAGGTCATTATGACAGTAATACACATGAGTGGTCATTTATTGGTCTAATTAGTTCCAAATATGGTGTTTATAAAGGGATTAAGGGAACTAGAGGGCCCTATCATGCCGGGTTTCAACTCGATTCTAAAGGAAATATTCATTTGGCCTGGCTTTGGAGAGAATTTCCGCAAAAAGATAGTAAGTATATATTTGGTAATCATGGGCTTTTCTATGCCTACAGTGAGGATGGTGGATTTACATGGTTAGATAACGATGGTAAAAAAGTAGCTGATACTCTACAAGGCGAGAAAATCTCAATTGACAATGTAGATAAAGTAGTCAACATTCCTATAGAAATGGAACCTAGTAATTCTTCACATAGTTCCGCTGTTGATCCTAAAACAGGTGAATTTCATGAAATGTTAAGACATTATAAAAGTGGTACAAACAAGAATGCCTTACACCATTATATTAGATCTTCAGACGGGGAATGGGCAGTGCGAGTAGTTGATGATTTTGATTCTGAAAGGATTAGCATTTTTTTTGCTGATGATCTTCTTTATGCCCTGCTAGATAGTTGTATTTATGTTTCATTTAGAGGAAAATCTTTTAATGACTGGGAAAGAATAGATTTACCAGATGTGTTATTAAATAGGATCAGTTGTTATGATATGAGCCGAATAAAAGAAGGAATAATATCGGTGTTTAGCCAAAAAAAGCCCGCTAAACGTGGTGAACCGACATTGGTAGAGGTTTTTGATTTTTTACTTGCACCTTAATTTATTACCATGACATTATGTTATCAAGATGCTCGCCTGGATGGAAGACTGATAAAGCCTCTAGTTAGGGGCTTTTTGGTTATTCATTACCGTAAATCTGATACAATAATAATATAGGTGCTTCTTGTCAAAACAATATTTTATTGTGCTAGAATGGTAGCTAGGGAGACGACTTTTATTATATAAGGAGGATCAGAAGCTATGAACTATCTTAATCAAACAGCTCGAACTCTAATGGTTATTACAGCACTGTTTTTATTACTATCGAGTCCATCTCTAGGTACCTCTGGATTGAGTATGGAGCAAATCGCTAGCCGAACTTATGCTGGAGATGGGTATATGGAGATAATGGGACAAATGGTTTTTATGAATCTTAAGGGTAGTCCCTATGAGATCGGGCTTCAGCATGGAACTTTGCTTGCGCATTTACTGCCGGAGGAAGATGTATTTGAGATGAGAGATCAGCTTAACCCTTTAAGTGCTTCGGTCTCAGGAATTGATCGTCTCGTTCAGTCCTTTAAAAAGTTCTACTTTCAATATAAGATGGATCCTTGGATCCGTAGAAACATCCCAGAGGACTTATATCGGGAGTTAGAAGGTATTGTTTATGGAGTGAGTAGAGGAGAAGACACGGATCCAATGGGAGTTATTATGGGCAATGTGGCCCAAGATTTAGGGATGACCTTTGCCTGTACATCCATGGTTGCATTTGGTGATGCAACAGCCAGCGGGTCTTTATACCATGCCCGTAATCTTGATCATATCTTAATGATTGACTGGGCGCAATATGGCTATGTGGTGGTCTATGAACCGGACCAGGGATATCCGTTTATTACCCATATATACCCGGTTCATGCTGGCACCATGCAGGCGATGAATAACCAAGGAATTACTGTCTCCGTAAATTATTCTTTAGTGGATCGGGCTGACAACTCACTAGATGGTATGTCAATTGTGTTTTTAATCCGTCAAATCGTGCAATATGCATCTACTCTAGATGAAGCCATTGAAATTGTACTAGATGCGCCGCGAACTTTCGGTATGAACATTGTTATTTCCGATAATAAGGGTCCTGATACAGTGGTGCTAGAGGTAGATGCAAACCGATATGCTATAAGAAGATCCAATGAAGGTGTGTTACATACGGCTAACCGTTATAACAGCGAATATATGCATCAGTTCCAGACACCAGGTTGGCTCGCTTCGGCTCGCCGTGAAGAACGCCTCGCCGAATTCTTTGCCGATAACCATGGAGTAATTACTGTTGAATCCATGGTAGAGTTGCTGCGGGATCGGAGTGAACCTGGCAGCGTCGGACATGCAGGTTTGGTGGATGGAATAAACAACGCTGGATCTATCTTAAGTAGTGTGTTTTCCCCTGATGAGCAGATGATGTGGATTTCCATTCTTGATGATCAGCGCGGATCACCGGATACGGAGTTCTATGCCTTTAGCCTTAGCCGAGCGTTATCTGGTGAGGAAGCTGCTGTCTTTTCTCGTAACATTGCTGCAACTCAAGAGGATCAGAATTTCATGAATTGGTTGCTTGTTCGTAAGGCTACAATCGCTTATGCAAAAAATCAATTGTCTGCTACCTTGGATTATATAGCTCAGCTAGACCCAGAGTTTAGTGAAGCTGAAGCAGTACTCAATCTAAAAGCCCATATCCACCTGCGATTAGGAAAGTATAATCAGGCTCAGAAATACTTTCAGATTCTAGCAGATAGAGATCATGTCGCTGAACCTTTTTATCGGCTAGAGGCCATGGCTATTCTCGGGACCTTCTATGATAGCGCAGGGGATCGAGCTGCTGCATTAGCGAGTTATCAAACAGCCATGGAGATTGAGATCCTCGATTTAGGCGGTAATACTACTTTTTACCGGCGGTTAGCACAGGTAGGTCTTCAAAGGCCGGTCTATATAGAGCTTACAGGATCTTCGTATTCTTTTACTACTCGCGATAGCGCTGTAACCCAGTTCTTTAGGGCTCCCCAAGCTATTTCTGTAAAGGATTCAGGGTATAGCCAGTATGATGGTATGCAGATAAAAAGTGTTCGAGTTCTCGGAGCCCATGCCACAAATGAAGCGGTCGTTTCCCGGATTATTAAGCTTCAACCCGGTTCACAGTTTGATCCGTCCCAGTTAGCTGCTGCGAAACGGCGTCTTGTCGCATTAGATGCCCTAGATCAGGTTGAAATGCATGTAGTCCCCATCGACCAGAATCACGTGGATATCGTTCTCCGGATTAGTGAAGGATTTGGTATCTATTTAGACCCTGTTCAATTTGTTATTGAGAATATCCTAAACCTATCCCAGAAAACCATAGCCATGCAATATTACAATGTGGCAGGCTCATTAGCTTCTATCGGTGGAGAATACAGCTTTGGACCAAGTAAACGCAGAGTTACTTATCTGACATTACCCATGTATGCTTGGCCGACCACCTTCCGCTATCAGTCGCAACTCAATAACCCAGTGCTGGCGTGGGGTGAGCACAGCGGTAGTGAATATGCCTTGGACAGAACGGACTATTCGGTCAGTACTAAAGTGCCATTTGGCTGGACTAGCGCCGCAACCCTGACGACTGGGTATTCTAGAAGTGCTGTTAGTGACGTTAGTACAACCACTGGCATGGTAGTACCTAATAATGAGTATTTAACCTTAGCTGGGACAATCCAAACAGGTATGTCTGGCAATACCACTTGGACCCAAGGGGGAACAGCGATTCAAGTAGGGGCTGGGATCTTAGGAAATAGGCACGACCTAACTGAGTACTATCCTCGACTGAATTTACAGGCTAAGAATTCCACCTATCTTGGTGGAGGCTTTGTCTCTCGCTTAAAATTTGATGCAGCATGGACTCAAGCGGATACTCCCTTTGATCGCAGATTACGCCTAGGAGGTAACGGGCAACTAGGTGCGATATCGCCGATGTTCGTAGGGGAGATGTATGTGTATTCAAGCTTAGAAATGCAACGATACTTTACCCATGATCTAGCGGTCCATGTTAATTTTGAGCTAGCAAAGATTTGGGAGAATGGATTAAATAGCGATCAAGATAGCCTGCTTTATAGCGTCGGTGGGGGCTTGACCTACCAAACCCCAATAGGGCTATCTGTCCGAGCACAATATAGTAGGAATTTGTCCTTACCTGATGTTCACAGTTTTAGTATGGGTATGGTCAACTCCTTTTAGACCCCTTCGTATGTTATCATAAACTAATGAAGGAAGAAAAACTGTTCTTTAAAAAACCTATCAAGCAAACCTATCAGGCACTTAAGCCTGTATTGGTAAGGCCATTTCCTCTGATAAACCCAGAAAGCTTAATGGTGAGCTACGGTGGAAAACAGAAGTGGAAAAGTGCTACGGAGTATGGTCAAGGGTAGGAACCGACTGTGGAGTTTGTTTAGCTAGCTGTCCGTTTTCTCATAGAGTGGATGTCGAGTTACTCCGACAGATGCGACATAATAAAGAGATTATGCGGAAAATACTCCAGCAGAATGCTAGTTCATAACAGGACAATTTGTATTGAGAGTTGAGTAATAGTGGGATAATTCATGAATCAGCAAGTTTTCCCCTAGGTAGAAGTTTCGGCCCTGCGTCAAGACGTGATCTGCAAGAAAAAATCGCGGATGATATGTTGTCTAAGATTCAGGATTTTAGTGACGAAGTAAATATACTAGAGCTATCTTATCCATACGGACAATGCGGTGGTTATTCTACACGGTGATACGGTGGTATACCAAGCAACAAACACACACATTCATGTACCACCATTTGAATTGGTGTATACATTCCCTGAACCAGGGGACTATACGATTTTCCTAACTAGCGCTCCTACACCTATGAGAGCATCTGTAGATTTCCCGCCCTCAGGTGTAAAAGCTGTAATACAAGTCAAGTAGTGGATCCATAGTCAAACTTGAGATGGGAAGTAAGACAAGAGAAGCAGGGTATGCAACCTGCTTCTCTTGAGGT
>SKHL01000045.1 GCA_007116995.1 Limnochordia bacterium | reverse complement strand
TGCCTGGCTAAATGTGGTTATTGTGATTTTCATTCAATTGTTGCCGACGCGAATCTCGTCGGCGATTATCTTACCGCGTGCAAGCAAGAGATGCAGTATTACGCGGGACAGTTTAGCGATACCCGTTTTACTACTGTGTATATTGGAGGAGGCACTCCAACTATCTTAAATGAGGATCAGCTTGACCAATTAATCACAGCTTTACGAATCCACTTTAGATTAGAAGCAAACGCCGAGATTACAATTGAAGCTAATCCTAAAACCTTAACAGCAAGCAAGGTTCAACGTTTGCGAGATTTAGGAATTAATCGGATAAGTTTAGGAGTTCAAGCCTTTCAGGACAGGTTATTGGCTGCTCTTGGTCGAGTTCATGGAGTAGCTGATATTTATGGAAGCATTGACGCTATCCAGAGTGGAGGAATCACCAATTTTAGCTTGGATCTTATTTATGCCCTCCCCACCCAGACAGTAGCCATGTGGGAAGCCTCCCTAACAGCCGCAGTTACACTTAAACCAAAACATCTATCCTGTTATTCTCTAATTATTGAAGAAGGTACTCCCTTTTTCCAGCTGCGGGCTATAGGGAAGTTGCAGCTATCCGATCAAGATGGAGAAGCGCAGATGTTTGACCTAACGAGACAGTATCTAATTGAGGCGGGCTATGATCACTATGAAATTTCTAATTATGCCCAGTCTGGGTATGAATCTAAGCACAATACCATTTACTGGAAAAATCAACCATGCTTAGGTCTCGGTAGTGGTGCCCATGGTTTCTGGGGTACTAGAAGATATGCCAATTCTAGGGATATTCATACCTATGTACGAAACTGGCAGGCCAATACTCCCGCATTAGAGTGGCAAGAAGAGCTAACTCGAGATCAATTAATGGATGAGACTATGATGGTTGGGTTTCGCTTGTTACAAGGCGTGAGCATGGCTTTATTCAAACAGCGGTTCGGAGTGGCCATTACCGATGTATATGAAAAAGAACTCTGCCATGTAATGGAACGGAATTTGGTAGAAGAAGTAAATGGCTATCTAAGATTGACGAAAACCGGGCTATACTTGGGTAATCTGGTTTTTTCTGCATTTATTCGTTGAAAAATTATCCGTAGTGCCCTTGACAAATAAAAAGTAAAGTGATAATTTATGGGTAAACGAGGGTTAGCACTCTGTGATGTCGAGTGCTAAAGGAGGCGGGCAGGGTATGTTAGATGAACGGAAGATGTTGGTTTTACGAGCGATTGTTGACGACTATATCCATTCTGCAGAACCGGTAGGTTCTAGAACCATTGCCCGTAGATACGAGCTTGGAGTATCCCCAGCCACTATCCGCAATGAAATGGCTGATCTTGAGGGAACGGGATATATTATGCAACCTCATGTTTCTGCTGGCCGCATACCATCTGACAAGGGATATCGATTTTATGTAGATATGTTAATGCAGCCGGAGAGAATTTCCGAAGCACAAAGACAGAAGATCCAACATAAAGTATCGGCTCGGCAGCAGCAAGTGGAACAGTTAATTCAAGAAACATCGAAACTCCTAGCCCTGTTGACCCAGTATATCGCGATTGTAGTAGCCCCACCGTTGACTGGATCCGTGTTGAAACACATCCAATTAGTATCTATTGACGACTTGAGTATTCTAGTCGTCATGGTCCTTAATCCGGGTATGGTACAGAATAAAATTATAAAGACTAAGACTAAGTACTCACTAGTAGAATTAACTACCATCTCTGAACGGTTGAACTTGCGGTTGCGAGGGATTACGTATCGGGAAATCGGCACCCATCTTATCCGAGATATCCAGGAGGAATTCGGCGATATCGGGATGGCGCTGTTAGAAATTATTTCTAGTGAGTTAGCAGAATCTAGTCAAGAGCAGCTTTATTTAAATGGTGCTATTCATATCTTTAATCAACCTGAGTTTAAAGATGTAGACCGGGCTAAATCCTTACTGACCGTCTTGGAGGAGAAAGAGATCGTCTCTAAGGTTATTAATGAACTGTCTAGAGTTACTGGAGTACAGGTGGCCATCGGTCATGAGAATAATCGAGTAGAAATTCAGGAATGCAGTGTAGTTACCTCCACATACAATGTAAGTGGTGAGGTGATTGGAGCTATAGGAGTAATTGGGCCTACTCGGATGGAATATGCTAAGGTGTTTTCGATCGTTGATTTAATGGCTAATTCATTAAGCGAGATTTTATCTGAGTTGGTAAAGTAGGTAACTGACAGCACTTAGTTGCTAGGGGTGGTTTACGAGGTATAAGGGGGTGTAGAAGTGAATACAGAGGAGATCGATAAAGAGAATGATGCATCAGAGTTTGCTAAAGACGTAGATGTAGACGTAGACATGGACGTAGATAAAGAAGTTGCAGATCAGCAAGGAGCGGAGACGGATACAACAGAATCAGATGTTGAGATAACAGAAGAGGATAGCGATTGCGAGCAGGAGGAAGTAACGGTTACTTGGGAACAAGAGCGTGAAGATTTAGTTAATCAGATTATCCGTTTAAAAGCAGACTTTGATAATTATAAACGGCGTAATCTAACCCAAATGGAGACATTGCGGCAAACAGCGAATGAGAATCTAATAAGTGATTTCTTGCCCGTGTTAGATAATTTTCAACGAGCCATCCAAGCGACGAAAGAAGATTCGCCATTGATTTCTGGGGTGAAGATGGTATATAACCAACTAATGGAGACTCTAGTTAAGCAAGGACTTGATCGAATTGACAGTGTGGGGGAACGATTTGATCCTAACTACCATGAAGCCGTTAGCATGGATGGTGATAGTGGGGATAACTTGGTTGTTACCGCAGAATTACAAACAGGTTACATATACAAGGGAAAAGTATTACGAGCGAGCATGGTGCAGGTAGCTCCAGCAACGCAAGAGGAGGAAGAATAATGGGTAAAGTTATCGGTATTGATTTAGGAACAACAAATTCCGTAGTCGCAGTAATGGAAGGTGGAGAGCCCACAGTAATTACAAATGCCGAGGGTGCAAGAACTACCCCTTCAGTGGTGGCTTTTTCAAAAAGCGGAGAGCGACTAGTGGGACAGGTGGCTAAAAGGCAAGCGGTTACCAATCCCGATCGTACGGTTATTTCGGTTAAACGGCATATGGGAACAGAATTTTCCGTTAAAATTGATGACAAAGAGTATACGGCTCCCCAGATATCTGGGATGATTTTACGTAAGCTCAAGGAAGAAGCGGAGAATTACTTAGGGGAGAAAGTGGAGCAAGCGGTTATTACTGTCCCGGCTTACTTCACAGATTCGCAACGGCAAGCAACAAAGGATGCCGGAGCTATCGCTGGATTAGAAGTACTACGGATTATTAATGAACCTACAGCAGCCTCAGTCGCCTATGGTTTAGATAAAAATGAAGATCAGACTGTGCTAGTGTATGACTTAGGAGGCGGAACCTTTGACGTATCCATTCTTGAGTTAGAAGAAGGATATGTAGGTGTAAAGGCTACGAGTGGTAATAATCAGCTAGGTGGAGATGACTTTGATGAGCGGATTATTAAGTACTTAGTCGAGCAGTTTAAACGAGAGACTAGTGTAGATCTTAGTAAAGATCGAATGGCCACACAACGTTTGAAAGAAGCAGCAGAAAAGGCCAAAGTCGAATTATCTGGTTTGCCCTCTACTACAGTGAATTTACCCTTTATTAGTGCGGGCGAATCTGGACCTTTGCACATGGATATTACAGTTACAAGGGCTAAGTTTAACGAATTAACTGCAGATCTCGTAGATGCGACCTTAGGCCCTGCCCGACAGGCCCTACAAGATGCTGGCTTACAACAAGGAGATATTGATCGAGTTATCTTAGTCGGAGGATCTACCCGTATTCCTGCTGTGCAAGATGCAATAGAAAAGCTGATGGGTAAAGAGCCCTATAAGGGTATTAATCCTGATGAATGTGTGGCTCTAGGTGCAGCAGCCCAAGCGGGATTACTATCGGGTGAATTTGAGAAGGGTAAAGGATTAGTACTTGTTGATGTTACCCCATTGTCACTCGGTATTGAGACACTTGGTGGAGTGATGACTACGTTAATCGATAGAAACACCAGTATTCCTTGTAAAGAAACGAAGGTGTTTACCACAGCTGCCGATAACCAACCAGCCGTAGATATTCATGTGCTTCAAGGTGAGCGACCTATGGCGGCTGACAATGTGACTCTAGGGCGATTCCAGCTTGAGGGAATTCCAGCAGCTCCTCGTGGTGTGCCTCAAATCGAAGTGACCTTTGATATTGACAAGAATGGTATTGTAAATGTGTCAGCAAAGGATCTAGGTACGGGCAAGGAGCACAAGATTACAGTTACATCAGCTAGTGGATTAACAAAAGAAGATATCGATAAGATGGTAAACGAAGCCGAAGCGAACGCGGATGAAGATAAGAAGCGCCGTGAAAGCATAGAGTTACGAAACCAAGCAGATAACTCTGTGTATGCGGTGGATAAGACACTAAGTGATCTTGGTGATAAGGTAACAGAAGAAGAGAAGGAAAAAGTGCTAGCAGCTAAAGAAGAATTAAAGAAGGCCATTGAAGCAGATGATCTTGAAGAGATTAAGGCTAAGATGAAGGATTTAGATGCAGCCATGCATGAGATTTCAGCAAAAATATATGAACAGGCACAAGCAGAAGCGAATGCCCAGGGCAGCGAGAATCCTGGGGGTACTGAGGCAGATGAGGATGTAGTTGATGCCGAATTCACTGAAAGAGAAAATGAAGATAAGTAAAAGGAGGGTGTAATCCTTGGCCAAACAAGACTATTATGAAACCTTAGGGGTCCCAAAAGGGGC
>SKHL01000285.1 GCA_007116995.1 Limnochordia bacterium | reverse complement strand
TAATCGGTATTCCTCGCTATCTTTAAAACCTTTCGGCTTCATCTGTATTCTGTGCAAGATGTGCCATACACGTTGCCTCCGAGTGTGCTTTTTCTTTGCAAGGCTATGTTTGGCCAAGACTTTCCCATCTTTATATAATATTCTAAGAACATGGTCATTATAACTGATCTTAAGCTTTTGCCCTTGATATCCTTCAGGGACAGAATACTTTGAGCCATTGAATTGAATAAAGCTATCTCTTGTTACTTTGCGATAGGTTTCCTCATAGTATGTGTACTTCCTTGTTGGTAGCGGCTTGAAAAATTTCTTTTCTTGTTTGAAGAGTCGCTGACGGGTATCATTTTTGCAGCGATGGTTTTTATTGTTAGACTCCTTGACGATACGGTTAACGAATGACTGTACCTCATTTAAGGATTTAAATTCGTTGATATAAGAGTTTTCAATAGCGTTCTTTATCCTTTTCACTCCATTCTCTACGCAGCCTTTTTGGTTGGGTTGGTAAGGAAAACAGTAGAAAATTTCCATTTTAAAATGAGCAGAAATTTCTTCGAAAAGACGAGTCATTTCAGGCTTATGTTTGGTTGCACTTTTCACCTTTCTTGCGATTCGCATATTGTCCACAACCAAGGTTGCAGGGATACCGCCGACTTTTTTGGCGACTCGATTTAACGTCTGGGCAAAATTCTTGCTATCACTTTTTTCAGTAACATAGGCAAAGATTGTTTCACTATAGGGGAATGTATAGACCGCATAATACACCCGCTTATTATTTCCATCAATATGCAACACCTGTGTTCCCCAATCAAATTCCATTATGGCGCCGGGGTTATAGTGGGTTTCATAGAAGCTTTCTTTTAATTTCCTATTTTCAATGGCGTGGAGTTCATTAAATTTAGTGCGGGATACTTCAAAACCATCGGCCAGAATCAGGTTATATATCTCCTCACGATTAAGCGGCTTCTGATCTTTAAGACGGCAGCTATTTCGTTTGACATTAAGGTAGTATTGGATACCATTCATCAGTTCATAAATATAGGGATCATAAATAGAACGCTTGGTGCGACTAGGCATAATACTACCTGTTTCCTTCCAGCGGTCCATTACTCCTGAAACAGTGCTCTTCGCTATGTCCAACAACTCGGAAATTTGGTGATAGGGTAACCCACTTAATATAAGCTCATGAATAGTGATATATTTGCTTGGTTTGTATGTCATAATAGTTTCCTCCTAAGATTTGCAGTGCGAATATGTAAAAAGATACGTTACTTAAAATACGTAAGTGCAGTAAATTACTAATAAAGGAAGTTGACCCATGGATACCTTAGCGGCCTATCATCAACTACAGGCTCAAGCGATCTTTTCTAGGGCTGATGTTGAACCATTTGTTAAAGCAAGGAGAACAGCCTACGCTCTAATAGAAAAACTAATCGAAGAGGGATTGGCTGTAAAAATACGGAAAAACCTCTATACCGCGGTAGATAGTAAAACAGGTCAACTTATGGCCAATCCGTACCAAATTGCTTGTTCAGTCACGGATAGCGCTTATCTCTGTCGCTCTTCTGCTCTTAAATACCATGGACTGGTAGAAGGTAGTGATAACCAAATTATGATTGCATCAGAAACCCGCTTTCATAACTTTGAATTTAACAACATCCAGTATAACTATATTATTTCGTTGATTTCAGAAGGGGTAATTTCCAGTGGTAGGCATCTAGGTGTTCGTGTAACCGATCGAGAGCGAACCATAGTAGACTATATCAAGGACTTCGATAAAATCTCTTCCCTATTTGATTTACTGGAGTGCCTAGAAACCATGGAGTACTTGGATGAAGCCAAACTTTGGACGTATTTATCTGCCTACGACGTGCAGTTTTTATATCAGAAAGTCGGATTTCTGGCCAGTACTCGGCAAACAGGTCTCAATTTATCCGGTGATTTTATTGATAGTTGCAGGGGTAAAGTCCGTAATAGTATTCGGTACCTAACAGAGAAAGCTAAGAAAAGTGCTAGCCATAATGTGGAATGGGGGTTAATGGTACCCCGTTATCTCTTAGATCACTCTAGATAAAGTGTTGTCAAAAGAAGAACTCAGAACTCCCTTTTTAAATAATGAACGAACATGCTAATTATACATGGTTAGTCTGGGCGTTTCAATAGGGCATTGCTATATCGTAATCCTTGGTTTTCTTTATATAATGGAATTATTCTGAATGGTGCGTTTTCTCGGAAAACCGAATATCTAATTGTAACAGCATGGAAATCCTAAACAACTTGACCCCCAAAACCCTCCCTAGACTTGGGAAAAGCGGAAGCTATCTGACAAGAAAAACCTACCTTGTTCGGACATAGTTTGGTATGAAAACATGAAAGAAGGTTAGAAAATGAGAATTGATTTAACAGATGAACAGTATAAAGCGCTAGTTGAATTGGTGACAGCAGGAAATTACCTAATTAATAGATATACTGAGCAAGAGAAGAGAGAAGAGATTTTTGATGAGGTTGTAGAACGGATATACTCCGGTGCAGAGCGAGCTAATTGTGATGAGTACTTTGATACCGATGATGACGATGGAAGCATCAAGCCCAATTTTAATCTAGCTGACAACGTAGCAACCTATATTTACGATTACAACTATGGGTTCATAGAAAGGGTACTTGAAAAGGCTGATCTTGCTAAAGAGTGCCCCACACTAAGCAGTGTAGACAAAGACGACACGGAAGATTGGTTTGATAGAATGTATGAGAAAGAGTAATCGCCACAGAAAGTGTGATGACATTGAAACTAATTGCTATTAACGCATACGCAAAAAAGCACATCAAGAACAATCCTGGGGATAAAATCCACGATGTGAAGGAGACAGTGAAGGATGCAGTGAAGCGACAAAAAGATGGTGCCAGCTGTGCTGTGTGCGGGCAACCCATCTGGGCCTTGGGTTCTGCTTTCTCCGGTTTCGACGGCTGCTTTACCTGTATCACCGGGGAAAGTGATGATTCCGCCGACTATGAGGTCTACTGAGATGAAACAGCCAAACATTGAATTTGTACTACTGATGACCAAGGACTATCTGAACGGGAAGATCGATTCTATAACCTATGGCCTGGACTTTCCCCATGAAGTAGAGACCAGATACAAAAAGATGCTGAGGGAAAACCGGATGATGGCCGAGCTTATTTATGATTGCTTGGTGGAAGACGGCGCTTTCCTTTACCATGATTTATCCGATGAAGAGTTCGAAGCAAAAATTCAAGAGCGGTATGAATATGTTGAGGATGCTTATCATGGCAAAGTTGATTTAATATAATGTGTCAGCATTAAGTGTGTGGTTTTGAACCGTATCCATGACGGTGTCCTACATAAGATTCAAGCAGGAGGGATTATTCGGACTGATAACGAATACGTAACTTGTGTCTATTCTGTTGACTCTGAAACTGCGGCGTGAGGGGGGGGAGTTCTTGTGGCTACTAAGATTGCTATCGGATTATGTATAGCGGCTGCCGTTATCTGGTACTTAATTGGCAGTATTTCTCTAGCCTTGGTGTCTATTGCATTCGCCCTCATTCAGCTCGTGGTTGGATTCTTGATGACGTGGATTGCCGTACGACCGATAACCAAAGAGTTCGAAGATACCGTTGCAGCTATGGAACGCCAAGGAGCAACCACTGAGGAAATTGAAGCGTATATGGATCGGCATAGTCAGAGTCATGATAATGAAGCGTATTGGGATCTGGTACCAAGATGGATACCTGCCGTGCTAAACATCAGCAATGTTGTAAGTCTCGTTCTGTTCATTATGGCTGTTGTTCGTTGGATCTAATTAAGACTAGACGGTAATGGGGGTCAAGTTATTATGGAAAATTGCCTTAACTGAAACTTGTAACCACGTGTTGCACTTTAGATTTAACGGAGTATCAATGCCAGAGCTGTAATCAGTTATATACAGTTTGCTAGATCAGTAACAGAGTGGCCAATTGATACGGAACCAACTTGTCCCCTTCAAAAATTCGTTTTTCGCTATTTTTGACTTAATTGGGTCAACCTATTTGATTCCACGAAGAAAATCGATCCAATTTCCGACCTAAATACAAACGTATATAATTACTTAATAAATAAAATAACCTACATGTGGAAAACACAAACAAGCCCACCATATATAGGCTTTTAACCGAAGGCCCAAACTAGGCGACTTTTTTATATGTATGGTATAGCCCATTAAGAACAGGTTTCACTACTAGCTTTGTGCTTGCCACATCAGTTAGGGGATATTGTGGTGAAGGAATCGGCGTTTGCCCGTCAATGCCTTGATGTGTGCGATGTGGATTGTAATAGCCTTCAACGTATTCTTTTAATAGCCAATTCAAGTGTTTCTCATTAACAGGAATAACATGATTGATTAACTCTTGGCGTAGAGTGCCGATAACTCGCTCGGCATAGGGATTCTGCCAGGGAGAGTATTTGGATATCCTTTTCGATTTTATACCGATTCTATCTAAGAGCCTTTGGAAGTCTCGGGACACAAACACGGGATCATTGTCATGAATTAAATACTTTGGCAACCTGCCACATGGAGTAGCATTACGAATCTGTTGCATTAGCCAGAATTCAGTAAGGTGTTCAGTAATAGCATAATGTACTATCTCCCTAGAGCCATGATGGATAATAACTAAGACGTATAAAAGGCGAAATCCCAGGGTGGGGACCGTGAAGAAATCCATTGCCCAAGTATTGTACATATGATTCTTCAGGAATGTTCGCCAGGATTGAACTTGTCTCTCTGTTGGTGGTTTCCTCTTGGATGGTAGATACTTAGCAATAGAGTTTGCGCATGGTGGGTTCTTAATGCCCAGCT
>SKHL01000179.1 GCA_007116995.1 Limnochordia bacterium | reverse complement strand
CTCCTAAGAGGTTATTATTACAATGCCCGCCATGCATAATTTTTTGTAATTTCTACTGGTCCTTGGCCAAATAGCATTATTTTGGCCATAATTTCAAAAGTTTGTTTCATTGCTTTTGGAGGGGCCCTTGAAGAGGTTTTCGGCTTTTAGTGTAGTCTTTTTTTCACTTTATTTTTTATATAAGGTAATATAAAATGTTCGTGAAACTCAATATTGTAATCATCTGGTATATTCTTAAGCAACTCCTCTCTTGTAATTGGAAAATAATCCTCTTTTACTTCTCTTTCCCAGTTGTCTATGTAATCATACTTAAGAAGAAAATGAACCAAGTTCTTGTTCTGCTCTAAGCTTCCCCAAACTTGTTCAAAGTCTTTTACTTGCCAAGAATTAGCTTTTTTAATGATATTTTTAAAATCGTTAATATCTCCTTTCTTATCAATACTAAAAGCAGGAACCATATCTCTTATGATTACATATTTGAACCATCTACGAAAAACATTTTTCCATAAATTCTCAATATCGGTTTTTGTCCCATAAGCATAAACCTCATGAATAACCGAGGAAAGAATTACGGCAGTGCTTTTATTAATCATAGCAATATTTTCTATCTCTTCCCAATCAGAGCTAAAGAAAACTTTATCGCCTGCTTTAAATTTGCCTCTGGCTTCATCTAGCATTTTTTCATCAATGTCATATCCTATATAGGTATATTCTGGAAAGAGACAATGAAGAAAATGTATAAGTGTTCCGTCAGCACAGCCGTAGTCTACTATGAGATTAGCGTCTATTTTATCCATGAAAAAGATTTTATCTAACAAGCTCTTTTTCATGCCTTCGTTATAAACCGAATAATTGCTAATATTTTCTGCTTTCATTATTTCTCCCGTTAAGATATTATACCACGAGAAAAAATTTTCGTCAATTTTCTATTATGATAGATATCTCACTTGGCTTAGTATGCAACACTTTAGTTTTTTTGTTAGTTTTTTTGTTTTTAGTAGTATTTACATAAAGATGCTCACATCCAAAGATATATTCACTATACTCTTCGAAATATAAAAACCAATCGTCAATATCAATCTTTTTTTGGAAATTGTGGTTTTCGGATTCAATACATTGATTCCAATACTTAACAAAACCATCAATTCGCTTCATTTGATACTCACGAAATTCTTCGACACTCATCGATTCAAGATTTATTTCCTTTTTCATGAGATAATTATACCTTTAAAATTTTTTTTCGTCAATAATTACACAGAACATTTAAAATGGAGATTTTGGGGCACCCGACTTACTCCATTTTTATCGATATTTTTTTATCTATTCACAGAGCATAAAAAAAGGGTGAGAGATTAATCTCTCACCCTTTGTGATGTTAGGATTGGCTAAATAACCATCTCCTCGTCAACATCACCAGCGTCGTCCGCTACAACCTCATCAGTCACGGTGTCCGCGGTATCCGCCTCAACCAAACCGATGAACTTGTCGAACGGAAGGGTCTTCTTATCACCATCAACAAGGATGATGAAACGGGCCTCGGTCGCCTTTACAAACGAACCGATTACCTCCTCCCCCTTGAGAGTGGCACGAATGGTGTCACCCTCGTCAAGACCAGCCGCCTCCAGAGTAGCCTTAGCCTCCTCCAGAACACGAGCCTTCTCTGCCTTAGCCGCCTCTCGCTCGGCCTTGGTAGCCTCGGCCTTTACGGCCTTTCGACGCTCTCGAAGCGACTTAATCGCCTCGTCGATACCCTCAACGGTATCATAAGCCTCAACATCCAGTCCCTCAGTCTCTCGAACCTTGTCCATAAAAACCCCCCTATGGTTTTTTTGTTTTCCCGTTATACCCATTATAACGGAATTAATTTTTTTTGTCAAGACCGTTTTCAGTCTTAAACCGTTTCGGTATAACTAATTATACCAGTTTTAATTTTTTTTGTCAAGACCGTTTCCAGTCTTAAGTACGGTGCTACGGGGAATCGAACCCCGCTCTGCGGATCGACAGTCCGCCATAATAAACCGATATACTATAGCACCATATTTTACTGTATAGAATGACAATCTGAACTAACACTCCAAACATTGTTCATTAGCCCCCATCCACGCTAATAAACGATAGGATGCAATCTCATCCCTTACCACTGATATAATTATACCAGTTTTTTTTTATTTTGTCAATAGGGAGCAGGCGGAATAAACCGCTTTCCTGCTACCCTATAAGTCAATAGCCCCTACGGGAATCGAACCCATATTTTCACCTTGAGAGGGTGGTGTCCTAAGCCGTTAGACGAAGGGGCCAAGTTCCCTACTCGTTTGCAACCAAGTAGGGAGATAACTTTTTATCGTTAAAGTTATCGGGTATCAAAACCCATAAAAACGATAAGTTGACGACTAACTTATAGAACGCCTTACGTTTTCTCCAAGTAAGTAGGAGGAGTAAATAACACCTTACTCTAGCGTTCTTGGGAACTTTTCCTCCCTTTCAATGGTTAATTATGCCATCAGGAAGATTTTTTGTCCAAGAAATTTAGTTTTTGATAACTTGCCAGAACTAATAAACTGGCTCCACAGATAAATAATAATGTATTTGGCCAGGACGGCCGACTTTTTTAAATACCAAACAGATCTAAGTTTCTTTCGTTTTCCCTTCCCTATAATTAATTATACAACAATTAAAAAATTTTGTCAACTCGAAAGTTGATTTAAGGTAACTAACCCGGTGGCATAAGTCCCTCCTGAAACACTATTCATTAATTAGTCAATCAGTTAATTAAAAGTCATTGAAGGTAACTACCCTTTTCCTTATAAATAATTATACCATTTTTAAAATTTTCTGTCAACACTTTCTTTAAGAAACTTTATAAAAGCATCAGCGTATTGCTCGTGAACCTCTTCTGCTCCAAAAGGGCCAATCTCGTTATCAAGGAAAGTCATAAGTTCCTTTTTAATCTTAGCATTCTCACCTTTCTTTACAGAAATTGTTACAAGAGAAATATCTCTTTCATCTTCCATTAGTTTCTGATAACTCGCTAAATCGTTCATCTGTCCTCCCGATGAATTAATTATACCAGAAACAAAACTTTTTGTCAAATCAAAGTATGGTGCAGGATTCGAACCTGCGACGGGGTTTCCCACGGTAGGTTAACAGCCTACTGCCATCGTCCACTCGGCCAACCATACAAAAAGACAAATAACATGCACCTTAATAGTTCTTGCCGGGCTTTTCATCCGGGTTGATATTTGTCAATTCAAAAAACTTTTAAAAGAACTTCCAACTGGCTACAACCCTCGCCGTTGGAACGATATGACGCTATATGCTCATACCCTCAACCACCTTTGGGACGAGGTGGATTTGAACCACCGGCCAGCAGTGTATCAGACTGCCACTCTAACCACTGAGTTACCGTCCCTTACTTGCCGGTTATTGTGTTAACTTTCCGGCGACCTCTTTATTCACTACACCTTTTACTCGTTGAGTTAGATTGAAACTTATATCTTTTAAGAAATAAGTTTTACAATCTAATTGCCCTTTCAGAAGGCGGGTCTAATTTCTCATTCCCTTATAACTTATTATACCACAATCAAAAATTTTCGTCAAGATTATTCCTTAAACCGTTTTAAGGAACATATCGAACTGCTCAAGCCAATCTCCAAACGGAAGATCTTTCGGAAAACTTTCTTTATCTTTACTAGCTCCCTCTTCCCAAAAATCACTCATAGCATCAAGCTGCTCTTGCATTTGATCGCGAAACTCTTCAAAAGTCATTATTTCCCCTTTGTGAGAATATTATACACTATTGGATTTTCTCCGTCAAGCTTCACAGAGACAATTTTATCTATGCTGATTACTGCCAAGTTATTAGCTCCAAGCCATCTTACGACAGCTTCCGCATACTGCTCATGAACTTCGTCACTAACATAAGGTCCAAAATGTTCGTAAAAACCTTGCAATACATCTTCTTTAAGATTCATGGACATAATCTCCTTTATTGTTACAAATCAACCTTTGAAATATACAAAGGAATGAATCCAAACAAATACCATCCAGTAACTCTAACTCTATTAAATCCATCCATAGTGATGTACACTCGTTTTACAATCATTTCCTTTTCCCTTTCTAACTTATTATACCATTTTCAATTTTTTTTGTAAAGAGGGTTTTTCAACCTTTGTTAGCAATCCGCGCCAGTTGTCCAGAATACTTCAGCATCTTTCCTCGTGCCTTCTCAAGATGAGCCCCACTAAGACCTTTACCAGAAAGAATATATTCTGCTACATAAGACAGATATTTGGCATCTGCCACATTGAAACCACAACCGTTTCTGTGATGAGTGTCTTTTGAAGCCATCTCATCTTCGGTTTGTTTGTAGTAAAGAGCTACAATGCCTTTTTCAAGCCAAGTTTGATTTTCCTGAAGCATCTTTCGAATATACTCTTTTGTATATTTGTTATCAGCCATCACTTCCCCCTTCTTGATAACTTATTATACCACAATAAAAAATTTTCGTCAAGAACAAGAGTGATGGGACTCGAACCCACATCATTCACTAAGGGTTAATTACTCCCTATTATAGTGAGGCAGAACCATATAGGTTGGTCATCCTTTAGAACATTACCTGCATCCACTCTTTATTGAACGGATGGGAATTGAACCCACTTATATATCGTGTTTAACCACAATCATCAGGAACAAGTAGCCATCCAGTTCCCCGTTCGTTATCTTATTATACCACAATCAAAAAATCCCGTCAAATTAAGTTTCAAGATAAAGAATCGACAACCTAACAGGCAAGTTACAATTATAAATCACTTGAACGGTGTGAGCATAATATCCATTTCTTTCATGCTCTATAATGCT
>SKHL01000135.1 GCA_007116995.1 Limnochordia bacterium | reverse complement strand
GTCCTTATTGGGTAGACGAAATGGGCCTGTTCTAAATCTGTATTCCCCAAATCATGTGACCTAAAAGGAGCTTAAGTACAAAGATAAAAATCTAGCAGACACCGTTCCATTATTGCAGCTCAGATCGCTCTAGAACATAAGCTAATCGATGGTTTTTTGTGATGGAAGTCCAGCAATCTAGCTTTTACCTCTAATCCGCCAATCTTTCTTCCAAAATCACGAAATTAACGATCAAGTGTAACGTAATTTCCTAATTTTGGCATGGAAATCCTGACCCATCAGCAGTGTCGGATCACGGGATACCTCCCAAGGTGATTTATCGATTAAGAGGGCTGCATGTTCCTAAACAGACGGTGCAAAACTAATCCTCATATGCATTCGTGTTCCCGACTAGCTGAGTCTTGCCAAAAAAACCAATGTGGCTCCATAAAACCATTTCCATGCATCGGATCTTTTCTTTCCTCTCTAAATGATTTCTTGGAGATCAAGTCCTTTAGTGCTTGATGTCAAGGACAACCCCAAGGATGTTGTTCGGCTCTTCAATGATCTGGGTGATACCCGCCTCTACATCATGTAAAGGAATCCGATGGGTTGTAAGTGCATCTACATCGAGCTTGCCTTCTTCCAGCAACCGCATACAGAGATCCAAATTCGTGGTAGTTGTCCAGCGCATAAACACAGGAGGATATGGCGAACCAACTTCCCAGTTGCTATCATGGTAACCGGGACCTGTTCGCGCTGCTCTTCGCACATCGACGTTATTCAGTCCGCTGTAGGTAAACGTTAGATTGCCGTTAATAACAATTCGACCCATGGTGTGCCCGTCTGGTGAGCGTTTTAGGACCTTTAATACACTTTTGAATGTGTCTGTCCCTTCCCCGCCAAAGGCCATAATTGCAGCATCAAAACCGGATCCATGTGTAAAGGCCTTTGTGGCTTCCTGGTGATCAGCATCGTCCAGACAAACTGCCCCATGGATTCCCCACTTTCCAGCAATCTCTACCCGGTTATCAATGTAGTCCCAACCCATGGCGAAGCTGCCCGCCAATTGGTAGAGTTGAGCAGTTAGTTGTCCTACTATGCCTAGGCCAACTATCAATACGTTTTCCCCAAACTCCGGTTCGCCGCGTCGTAATGTATGTAGAGCCGTTGCCGCTAACATACCGTAGGAACCTTGGAGAAACGACACACCGTCAGGAAGCTTGGTGCACAAATTGTGTGGAACCACAGCATAATCTGCATGCAGGGCATATCCCGCTCCGATACAGACCACCCGATCGCCAACCTTAAATCTGGTAACGTCCTCCCCCAAACTCCTCACGATCCCGGCATTGCCGTATCCGAACGGAATGGGTTTCGGCAAAGGTTTGGGATTCTGTAGTTCCTCATACAACCCACACCAGCTGTTCAGTTCAGTGCCAGGACTGATCACAGAGTTATGTACCTCTACTAGAACCATCCCCGGGCTTAATGGCGGTATATCCCCTTCGATTACGACAAGTTTCCCTTGGCCGGTTCTTGCTGCCATAATGCGCTTTGTGCTCATAGGCATCCTCCTCTGTGTTTATCAGTTGCTAGGACCGAATCACAGTTTTCCTCGCCCTAGACTGTACCTTTTCGAGATGCACATAGGATTTCCCTCCTAATAGGGAAATCCCGATTCTGTTCCGATCATAACAGAATCATCCAGCGATTGATGCCGCGAACTTGATACACTTATAGAAGTTGTCTCAAACGCTGATGGGCTAAAGAGTTTGGAGAGTAGAAGCTAGATTGCTGGCATATGACTGAAATCCTTATTCCTATCTCCAGTGTCATTTTTTAACCATTGAAATAGAATTTTTTTGAGTTCAGGATGTAGAGGTTTGTTTGCATTCTTTTTGTATACTTTTATGGCATTAATAACCGATGCCTCTTCCGAAACTTCTTTCAATATATGATCCATATTTTCAACTACATAACTTTCTGACGGGCCTTTTACATAATCGGGCAGTTCATGCACCTTTTCAGGAGTTACCTGAATGTCTTTCGCCCCAGTAATTGCTAAAGATGGGCATGTTACTTTTTTCAGATCCTCCAATACATCATAAGAAAAATGTTCTCTGAACCATTTTGCATTTATCGGTTGTAATTGATATCTTATTACTGGCTTATTTGAGTTCATTATTTTGTCTGTAAATTTTTGTGCTTGCTTCTCTACTCTTTGGTCTAACTTTAGCAGCCGAGCAAGCTTTCCTTTAAAACCTTTCATCTTAAAAATTTCATCGATTGCTAATTGTCTTTGTCTCTTAAGAGCATCCTTTGTGGATTCGGCGGCGCCTGATAAGAAAATAAGGCCATCTACTGGGTGTCCAGCATTGGTCTTGGTGATGAGAGTGCATCCCTCGCTATGTCCAAGTAAAATTATTTTATTAACTTGTGGATGATTCTCTAAAAAAGAAATATTAGTTTCAATGTCATCTACTAAGTCCATCATCCCATTTTCTAGGTAGTTTCCTCCGCTTTCGCCCGCACCTCTTTTATCAACTCGAAGGGTTACAAACCCTAAACCGCTAATAAACTCGGCTAAGTCTTTATACATATTAGGGAAAAGCTTCCCTTTCTTCGAATTTCCGTCCCGATCACCATCTCCAGATCCTGCCACAAGGAGAACCGCAGGAAAAGGTCCTATCCCTTCAGGGACTGTAAGAGTTCCTGCTAAGGAAAACTTGCCGTCAATTACTACTTTTTCTTCTTGAAATTTTATCACATTAATTTTCCTCTCTTTAAATAAATTTACTTATTTGTTTTATTAGGTATAACAATCGTAGATATTGTTTTTAAACTTCTTTGGGGTGTTGATTCATTTTCCGCTGCCTTTAAAGTAATTTCGCGAATCTTGGTCAATAGTTCTCTCAACTCTTCATCACTTAAAAACAAACTTACCTGTCTATAACTTACGCCATCCTTTTTTAAATCAAATTCCTCTTGCTGCAGATATTGCTCGTATTCTCCTAATAAATTAGTTAAGAAACTAAAAAAGAAGTTTAAATGATCTTGGCGAGAGGCCTCTTCTATTTCTTTTGTAGTCATGTTTTCTAGTTGATTAGATAGTGAGTAAACCTTTTCAATCGTTCCTCTAACTCTATTTTCCTTAACTATTTCTAGTACTTGTTCATTGAACAATTTGCTCAAATGCCCCGAAATTAACCATTAAGTCTACTTGTAATTTAGGATAGTTTGGCTCCTTGCTTGATCATGAGATTTAGACCATTCATGCTTTTGGCTCTAAGCAGGAAACTAAAAAGCAAGGGCGTTACGACTTGAGCCGGTTCCGATCATAACAGAAGCCGCCAGCGGTTGAAACTGCGAATTTGATACACTTATTGAAGTTGGTTCAAACACTGCTTTAATGGTTTAGATAGCAGAAGCTAAATTGCTGCCTGGGGGAGGGTTCCATTTGGGATCATTACTCATCCTCAGATCCCGCAGCTTCATCCTGGTTCATCATCTCCACTAAAGCCTTAACAACGTCTGGATCTAACTGGCTACCGGCACAGGCCCTTATTTCTGTAATAGCATCTTCATGGCTCAACCCTTTACGGTAGGGCCTATCGCTGACCATAGCATCATAGGCATCTGCAATCGCAATGATCCGAGCAGGTAGCGGCATCTCTTTACCCCTTAGTTCTCTCGGATAGCCCGTTCCGTCCCAGCGCTCATGATGAGCCAGCAATTCGTTTCAGTTCCTCATCGAAGTAGCGACGGTTATACAGTTCCGTGAGCCCATCGTGGAAACTGATAAATTCGATTTCCTTATCTACTTGCTTGCGTTTGGTGATGTCCCGAACTATAGCCATGATAAACTCCCTGCCTACGAAGGAAACCTTTCTCATAGCTATTTCTACGCTATAGGTGCTGCCATCCTTCCGTACATGCTCTTGTTCTAATGTTTCAGGCTGACCTCCTGGCTTCCACTCCCGCCACTGCTGTAGAATCTCTTCTTTGTCTGACACATCCGAATGCAGATCAAAGATATTCATGTTCAGAAGCTCCCCTTGCGTATACTGACTCTGTACTATGGCAGATTCATTGACCTCAAGAATTCGGCCGTCGAGCGCGTGTAGATACAACATGTCAGCCGACTGTTCCACCAAGAACCGATATTTTGCCTCGCTGGCCTTAAGCGCTTCCTCTGTTGCCGCTTCTCCGTAATATCCTCAAACACCGTTGCAAAGCGGTTCCCACCCATAGGATAGGCTGACACTCGATAGTATCGCTGAAGGGGCTCAGAAAACTACTCAAACCGGACGGCTTCTCCAGCGAGAATCACCTGACCATACCTCTCGATAAACCCACTGTCTTCAATGCCAGGTAACACCTCAGTGACCCGCTTCCCGAGAATCTCAGCTTCATTGTTGAATTTGTCCCTTCTATAGCTGCTCGCTTACTGGTGTTCTCCAGGCATAGCCCATCATCAGCTAATTCGTTGCGGACCTGAGCGGCTGTTAGTCGGTGTAATTTTTAGTACAGTACTGTTCTTCTTTGGTTTAGCAGGACACGCTAATCTAGCCGGACAGGCTAAACATTGCTCGTCTGCAAAATGAGCTGTTATTACATTCTTCTTGTTCACATAGCATGGTTTTGCTTCCTGACCTCCAGGGCATATAACAGTGGCTTTTTTGCTGTCCTTGGTGATTTTAAAGTCCGTTAGAGGCATCTTATCGGAGACCTTTCCAGTCATGTTCGTGTAATGCATCTTAATTCCTAAACTAGCTGCAAGAGTTTCTAATTCAAAGCTATAGTAAGCACCATCTACGTACACATCTTTGAGATCCGGATTCAACTGTTTCATTGCTGTCAAACGATCATGCAGTATATGAGCATCAT